>JAYWAN010000151.1:0-4224 GCA_043782405.1 Chitinophagaceae bacterium | reverse complement strand
GTGAAATTGTAAGCTTTGACCAGGGATGGGGGCATCCGCAAATGACAGGCATGTATCACTACCATGTAGAGCCAATTTACTTAACTACGGTAAAAGCCACCAAACATTCCCTGATGGGTTTTTTACTGGATGGGTTTCCGGTATACGGACCACAGGATGAAGATGGCACAACACCGTCAAACCTGGATGTTTATCACGGGCACACACACGTAACCGTTGATTACCCTGCCGGTATTTATCATTACCATTTCAGTACCGCTGCTCCTTATTTGAACGGTAATGGTTTCTGGGGCACAGCGGGCACAGTAACGCAATAAATTTATTATGCAAGCGGATTCAGTGGTACTATAATGATAAAAAATAGTTTTTTCCTTAACATCTTTCTTTTTAGCCTGGCTTCATGCGCCACTAAGAAGGAAGATGTTTTTGCAGCAGCTAAAAAAGAAATTAAGATTGCAAAGACGGTGCTGCCAGCTTATTTTAAAATTACCGATAAACTTTTCACCGCCCACCAGGATACGGTTTATTATGGGGACCATTATTTTTCCGGCTACCGGTATCTATTATACGCAAATGGAGATACGGCTGTACTGCAATCGTATTTCAACGGGGTGGAAGAGGGGTTTCAGCGAAAATGGTATCCCGGTAAACAATTGGCAGAAGAGCGGTTTTATATAAATGGTAAAAAGGAAGGCGTACACCGCACCTGGTGGCCCGACGGGAAACAGAAAATGTTTTTTGAAGCGTATAATAATGAGTACGATGGTGAATTTAAAGAATGGTTTTCCTCGGGGCTATTGGGTAAATGCTTTCATTATGTGAACGGACAGGAAGAAGGCAGCGAAAGATTGTGGTGGGATAACGGTACCATTAGGGCCAACTATGTAATACGTAACGGAAAAAAATATGGCTTGCTGGGCTTAAAAACATGTGTAAATCCAAATGATTCGATCTTTAAAAAATAGTGCGCTGCCGATTTTGTTGATACTGGCTGCCTGTAAAAACAAGCAGGCCACCACATCAGCATTACCTTTACCCTTTATCAATAAACCCGATTTTACCCCCGAGTGGATCGAAAAGAAAGATGTAGGTTATGATTCCATTCACCGTATTCCTGCATTTTCATTTACGGACCAGAACGGGGAGACGGTGACCGAAAAAACTGTTGCCGGTAAAATTTATGTAACAGATTTCTTCTTTACCCGCTGCGGAAGTATTTGCCCTAAAATGACTTCCAATATGGGAACATTACAGGCAAAATTTAAGGATGATGATGATATCATGTTCCTTTCTCATTCGGTAACCCCCGATATGGACAGTGTTCCTACCTTAAAAAAATATGCAGAAGCCAAGGGCGTTATCTCCGGCAAATGGCATTTGCTCACCGGCCCCAGGGACGAGATATACCGCCTTGCCAAGAAAGAATATTTTGCAGGCGATACGGTTGGTTATTATCAAACGGGTAATGAATTTTTGCATACGGAGAATTTTATCCTGGTAGATAAGCACAGAAGGATAAGGGGGGTATACAATGGAACATTACCATTGGAAATGGAAAGGCTGAGTGAAGATATCGCTACATTGAAGAAAGAGGAATAACTACCTCGCCATCTCAATCTTCACTTTCTTATTCTTGATCTTCTCCTTCTTTATCAGTTCCAGTACATGGCCTACTTTAAGTTTGCGTACTGCAACAAAAGAAAAGAAATCTTTTACTTCTATCAAACCGATGTCCTCTTTTTTTAATTGGCCTTTGTTTGATAAGAAGCCCACTATATCTATCTTATTCACTTTATCTTTTTTCCCTGCGGCAATAAAAAGGGTACTCCATTTTGGTTTTTCTGGAAGGGTAGCAGTGGCTGGTAATGTTATCGATGATGGTACCGGTGAAATATATGCAGGTAGCTTTTCTTCAGCAGACAAGATCAAAATGGCTGTGCCTCTTTCTTCCATACGAGCCGTACGGCCGTTGCGGTGCGTAAACACATCTTCGGTTGCGGGTAAGTGATAGTGTACGATGAACCTGATACCAGGGATGTCGAGGCCACGTGAGGCAAGATCCGTAGTCACCAAAACAGTTGTAGTGCCGTTCCTGAATTTACACAAAGCGCTGTCGCGTTCCTGTTGTTCCATACCGCCATGGTAGAATTCATTAGTGATGCCTTTGTCTTTTAAAAGATTACTCGTGCGTTCAACAGATTCCCGGTGATTGCAGAATACGATGGTGGGTTTATTGCCGATATAACAGATCAGTTGGAAAAGCGTGGCGGATTTATCTTTATCATCCGACAGCACGGTCATTATTTCAAGATCGAGTTCTGCAGCGCCGGATAAATAATTTAACCTTACAGGCGATTGTAATCCCACAAAATCCGAAACAGATACTGCTTCAGTGGCGGAAGTGAGTATTTTTTTATTAAGGTGTGGCATTGAACCGATGATGAATGACATTTCTTCTTTGAAACCCAGTTCAAGTGATTTATCAAATTCATCCAGTACAAGGGTGGTGATATTATCCAGAGAAAAATTATTCCTGCGGATATGATCGGCTAAGCGGCCGGCAGTACCGATGATCACAGCAGGTGCTTGTTTTAAATTATTCTCTTCGGTCTCCCTTTTATGTCCGCCATAGCAAAGCGTTACTTTAAAGCCGGTGCCCATTTTACGGAACACTTCATCAATCTGTATGGCCAGTTCCCTGGAAGGTACAATGATGAGCGCCTGCACATTATTAATTGCCGGATCAAGTAATTGTACAACGGGCAATAAAAAAGCCAATGTTTTGCCCGAGCCTGTTGCAGATAATAAAATAAGTTCAGGATTATCTTTTATGGCTGCTATGGAAGCCAGCTGCATTTCGTTGAGTTGCCCGATGCCCAGGTTCTTTAAGATATCACCGGTGTTTATTTTTTGCATAAACGCGAAGGTACGCTTAGTTTAAGGGATGGGCTAATCTGGAGAATTATACGGGGTTTATGGGTAAGATGTAGGCTAACTATGGCGCATATCCACTATAACTCCTCTATAAATAGTCTATAATTTTCCTTTATTAAACTTTATTTGATCCTGGTTCCCATATCCGTAGTACCCCAGCAGAGGCGTTCGCAGATGATATGATTGGGATAATCGCTGTAAACTTTATAATAAGATACCCTGTCGTTGATGATGATGCCGTTGAAGGATTCAATGCCTGCAGTAAGTCCCTCTACCTTTGCATCCTGTATCCAGGTAGCTGTTACCGGTGGCTTATTGAATTCATTATACCATACAAAGCTTCCGTTGGCATTGATCAGGAGGGGGGGAGCTTTGGCACCAGATCCGTATTGCCTGTAAATGTCGGTACCCTTAACAATAGTATTGGGATAGCTGGGGGTGAACATGGCCCATTTGCCTATCAATGTTGCGATATCGGGGTGGGTGATTGCAATAAAGGGTGCAGCCCTTACCTGGTTCCAGTCCACTATTTCATCCCACTTGGCAGCGCAGCCATCAATTCTTATTTTGTAGCGGCCGCCGGGCAATATTTCAATGACCGAGCCCCTGGTATGTGCGTCGCCATTGGCATAAAGCAGGTCCACCCGCTCATTTAGCCCAAAGCTTGCGGTCGGCCTTGCATTTACTGATCTGATCTGCGTGGCGCTTACCAGGGGATAATCGTCTGCATATTTTCCGGGCACATCCATTTTGGCTTTATACTGCACCGGCGTTCTGTCGGTAAGTACCAGGTAAATACTAGCATTGTCCCATTGGTCCATGCTGCTGGTGCGTACCTGTACTTTATCGCCCACGTTCCAGGTAGCTTGCGCAATCGCTGAAACAGGAGCCACAGCGATGCATAAAAGAAAAAGAAGTCTTTTCATATTTGCCGCGTTAAAATCTTTATTGAATGATCAATGCTCCCTGTCCCGAGGTCTTTATCTTAATTCCGCCGGCTGCAAGGGTAGTATAGCTACTCCCCATGAAAAAACCTTTGGTATCGGGTTTAATAACAATGTTTCCGCCTCCCGATGCAACGATATTTCCACCACCTGATGCAACAATATTTCCACCGCCGGAAGCAACGATGTTACCGCCACCTGATGCAACAATGCCGGCACCATTGGTGCTTATAATGGATGCTGCCATTTGTACACCGTTTTGATATACTGCAGCCACCAGGTTATTATTATATGTTTTTTCGGAATACTTGAACGTAACGCCAGCTGCGGTCATGTTCTTTCGCCA
>JAYWAN010000150.1:0-29339 GCA_043782405.1 Chitinophagaceae bacterium | reverse complement strand
GAAAGCGCATTATCCACAGTCAAAAAAAAAATGTTAATAAAAAACATTGCAAATATTTTTCTGTTAGGAAAAATTATTTTTAATATTGTGTAGGGAATCTTGGTTCCCGGTACTTACTAACCCATCTATTATAACAAAGCCTGACTATCAAATGTCGGGCTTTATTATTTCTACAACGATCTTTTAATTTTTTTACAGCCAGTAAAAATGAAAACTTACAGCTCCATTCAAAATGATTTTTTGATCAGTACTGATCAATCAAAACTTGATATCACTTTTGTGCATGATTATTTATGCAACGAAAGTTACTGGGCAAAAAATATCAGTATCGACATCGTTAAAAAAAGTATGGAAGGCTCCTGTTGTTTCGGTTTATATCACCTGGAAAAACAAACCATGCCTGCCGGAAGGCAGATCGGTTTTGCAAGAGTGATAACTGATCAGGCCACTTTCGGTTACCTCGCCGATGTTTTTATTGTAGAAACATACCGCGGAAAAGGATTGGGCAAATGGCTGATGGCAACAATAATGGACCACCCGGAATTACAGGGATTTCGCAGGTGGATGCTGGCCACCAGGGATGCGCATGGCCTGTATGCGCAATTTGGATTTAAACCCCTGGAAAAACCCGAACGTTTTATGCGGTATAGCCTGTTTGATGAATACCCTGCACCCGGTATCTTATCACCATAATCCAGTATCTTGCAAAAAAATATTTATGATCAAATCGATGACCGGTTTTGGAAGGGCGGAACAAACAGTAAGTGAAAAGACTTTTTTGGTAGAACTGAAAGCGCTTAATGGAAAGCAATTCGAGCTGCAATTGAAACTGCCTCCATTATTAAGGCCTTATGAATTTGAGATCCGTAACACGCTGCAGGAACATTTGGTAAGAGGTACCATTGATTGCTTCGTGAATATCAAACAGAACGGCACTTCAAAACCCGTTAATATCAATACCGATTTAATTAAAGCCTATTATCACCAGATCGAAACACTTGCCGGGGAATTGAATATTGATACCAACTCGGTCCTCAGTGCACTGTTACGCCTGCCCGAAGTAGTAACCCCAACCAATGATATTTTAAGCGAGCCTGATTTTGCAGAATTCAGTAAAGTATTGCTGGGCGCATTGAATGACCTGAACCAGCACAGGGTTGAAGAAGGCGCTGTATTAGAGCAGGACCTTATCAACCGTATCACCAATATCAATGAGCAGGAAGAAGCCATTTTAAAACTTGAACCCAACCGCAAGAAGCGGATAAAAGAAGAGATCAACCAGCTATTGGAAAAAAATGTGGGAAAAGAGAATATTGATAATAATCGCATGGAACAGGAACTGATCTATTATATGGAGAAGATAGACATTCATGAAGAACAGATAAGGCTGCGCCAGCATTGTGAGTATTTCCGGTCTATTTTAAATGAGCCGGAAGAAGGTAAAGGAAAAAAATTGTCTTTTATATTACAGGAGATCGGCCGCGAAATAAATACCACCGGCAGCAAAGCCTATGATGCCGATATACAGAAATGCGTGGTAAAAATGAAAGACGAACTGGAAAAAGCAAAGGAGCAGGTATTGAATGTATTGTAATCCCCAGGCAATATTTATTTTTGAAGCATGACCTTTTTGAAAAAAAATAAACACATCTTTTTACTGCTGTCAGCCTGTTGTTGCGGATGGCTTTTTTCCTGCAAACAAATCGACCTGTATGAAAAAGATACAGTAATACCAAAATATGAATGGCAAAACACTTTTGAAGTAAAAGGAGATTTTGCCATCACCGACACCATTGCACTATACAATCTTTACCTGGTATTAAGGCATACCGATGCCTATACATACAATAATATCTGGCTCAATATCGGCTTTCAATCTCCGGGCGACAGTATGCACTTCCAAAAAGTAGACCTCCAGTTGGCCAATGATGCCAGCGGATGGGAAGGCACAGGGATGAACGATATCTGGGAAGTGCGGAAAATAGTGAACGACACCCCCAAACCCTTTAAGAAGCAGGGAATCTATAAGTTTAGTATTGCACAGATCATGCGGGATAACCCCCTTCTTAATGTAATGAGTGCCGGTTTACGAATCGAGAAGGTAAAAGGGAATTAAATGAAAATTAACAAACCGCGGCATTACAAAACACCAATCTGCTCGTTTTAACAAAACAATTCTTTATTTTGCATATTATGAAGACGAAGTTTCTTATCCTTTTATTGGTTTCTGTACTCGTAAAAACAGCGGGTGCACAGCGTTATGATTATGTTCAACAGGGAGAGTTTGGCATCACGGCCGGAGCTGCCCATTATTTCGGCGACCTTAATACAAGGGCTGCTATCAATCGCCCTAAACCTGCACTCGGCATTTTTTTTCGTAAGCAGTTTGGTAATTATGTAGGGATGCGTATAAGTGCTCATTATGCGCAGTTGGGCTATAGCGACATCTACAGTAAAAATGATTATCAAAAAACAAGGAACCTGAGTTTTAATACCAATATCTGGGAACTGGCCGTACAGGGAGATTTCAATTTCTTTAAATTCATCCCCGGAGACGCCGAGCACCTTTTTACACCTTATGTAACCCTCGGTTTTGGCGTATTTACTTATGACCCTTATGCCTACCTCGATGGGAATAAAGAATTTCTTCGCCCCCTGGGAACAGAAGGCCAGCTCATCGGCTATAATGGAAGAAAGCCATATAATACCATGGCATTTTGTGTACCCTTAGGCGCAGGTATTAAATACAATATCAGCGAAAAGATGAACCTTTCTTTTGAGATCGTTCAACGGTTCACCAGCACAGATTATATTGATGATGTAAGTACCACTTATATTGGCAAAGGCAGATTTCAGACCTTACCCACCGGCTTGCCTTCCACGGCCGGTTTATTGCAGGATCGTTCCTACGAACTTGACCCCAGCAATATTTTAGGGGTTGAAGGGAGGCAAAGAGGATGGAGCAAGCAAAAAGACCAGTACATCATAGCCGAAATAGGCCTTTCTTTTAACATCAGTACCTATAGGTGTCCCAGCACCAATTAATGGAATCAGGCCTTGTAATTATTTTAACATACTTTATGTAATAAATGGTGTAAATTCATCATACCTGTTACACTAAACTTTACATTATGAAAAAGATCATCATCATCATCGGCCTTTCCATGATTACTCCTCTTGCCTATAGCCAAACCAACGCTGAGGCTATGAAAGGCGATTTTAAACTTGCATCAGCTAATTTAGGAAGAACAACAGGTTATGGGACTTTTCAGAGTTATACCTCAGGAGATGTGAAAGGCTCACAATTTTTTTATCCTACCTGGGCAAGCGGATCTGTCACAACTATCAATAACGAAGTGATTTCCAATAACTACAAATTTCTTTTTGATAAAGTAAGGCACGAATTGTTCATCATCTATAAGCCTGGTAAAGAAGAACCGAAAGAAGTGTTGCAGGCCGATAAAAGTCAATTGAAATCTTTTTCAATCAATACCGATAGAGACCATGTATTTGTACCTGGCCGTGTTTATGGTACAGATAATCCAAATGATTTTTATGAAGTGCTGTCAAAGAATGATTCCGGTTATACCTTATTGAAATACATTAAGACCAGTTTTGTAAAATTCGACACCCGCGATATAGAAAAAGTAAAACGTGGGGATATGTATGATGAATTTGTAGATAAGACCACTTATTATGTCACCTATAAATCGGCTAATCCTCAAAAAATAGGTAACAATCGGGAAAAAAGCGTTGTAGGGGCTTTCCCTGCTTCAAAAAAAGCAGTTATTGAAAATTATTTCAATAATCATGGCCAGCAGGATGTAAATGACGATTTTTTAACCAAACTCGTAGAAACCGTTAATCAATAAGCTTGAAAATAACCTTCTTTAAATGCCTTTCCCTTACAGGACCCATGGTCAATGTTAGGGAAAAGCATTATTTTTTTTGATTTTCAATAATTTCTGCTATTTTTACAGTCCCCCCATCTAAAACAAATCAAAATCCCTTTTCCTACCCCAGGTTTCCCAACCAAAGAATAACAAAAGCATAAATCCTTTTTGTTCTGTGATGGAACCATAGTTTTTAATTCTCTGAAACAATTAAACTATGGCGTTCATTCGCAATTGCTTTGGTACGATAGTACTGGCTTTTTGTATGATGCATACAACAGCACAGACTATTTACTACCCCGCATACTCCTCACAACTGTTGAAAGCAACAGCCGGGGATGCAGCTATGCTGTTGCAGAAAGCTATTCCTGGCAGCCACTTCACCGTACAGGAATATAGCAGCTTACCCGCCGCCGGTATCATCCTTGTTTACGATTCAACAATTAATGATAATCAGTCCTGCCGTGTAGAAAGCAACGGCACCAGTTTTATAAAATTTACAGCGGCCCAGGATAATGGTTTAAACTCGGGTATTTATCAATACCTCCATCAACAGGGATTTCGGTTTTACCAGCCCGGTACCATTTGGGAACTTACCCCTGAACTTTCATCACCCTATAAAAAAATAGACAGTACTTATACAAGCAATTTCAAATACCAAAGCTGGTCTATTAGCGGCGGCCATAACCGCTGGGCGATGGATAATAATACTGATTATGGCTGGGACAGTTATTTTGGCGAAAACGGCCATAACTGGGCACTGTATCAACGCCGAAATGGGATGACAGGCGGCTATCATTTTGCCGGCCATCGTGGCGATATAATGACGGATAATTATCTTACTGCTTTACAAACCAACCCCTGCTATGTTGCCTGTTATGATGGTTCACGGTTGCCAAACAGGAGTTCTGTTCCCGATATCAATAATACGGCTTCCATGCAACTCTGGGGTTCAAGCATTGAACAGCAATACAGCCAGTTTAAAAATGCGATCTACAGTAACAAGCCCCTGTATGCTAATTACTATCGTAATTTTAATTACTATAATGGATATATAGGCATAGAAGCACCCGATGGCGCACAATGGGGCAATTCGAAAGACAGCAAAGGCTGTAATGCTGGGGACTATCCCAAAGAAAGTGACCAGCAATTTACACTTGCAAATTTTACTGTACAAAAATTAGCCATAACCTACCCGGATAAACGCTTTCAATTATATGCTTATTCCAGTCATGCCGACCAGCCTTCTTCATCTGTTGTTATCAGCGATAAGATCGATGTGCAGGTGATACCCACTGCATTTCAAAATGAAAGCAGTGCAAAAGGATTACTTAACAGGTGGTACAACAGGACGAAAAATATTTCTGAATACCATTACCTCAATATTCCCCAATGGGGCGGCGAAACTCCGATGTTTTACCTGGATGACCTGAAAACAACCCTGCAAAGAGTAAAGGAAAAGAACAGCCAGGGAATTATTTGGGAAGCTTCACCTGCTAAATTTGCCAGCCTTCCTTTTTTACTGGCCGCTAACGATAACCTGAAAACTAACACTGCTGTAGATATTACCCTGCATAATTTCTGTGATGATATGTTTGCAGGTGCCAGTAAAAAAATATTTGAATTATTGCAATTGTGGAGCAATGACAGGTCTGTTACCATGGGTGATTTTATCCAGGATAATAAATATAAACTCCCATTATACCTCGGGTTATTAAATGATGCAGTTAAGGAAACACAGGATGCTGCACCGGTTGTAAAAGAAAGGATCAGGGAACTAAAAGCCTATATGCATTATATGGTTTTGTATTATGACTGGCTTTTTGATCAAAGCAGCAATAGTGCCAAAGCAGCTAAAGCAGCAACATTATGTGTTTACCTGGCTAAAATAAATAAGCTGCAGCTGGTGAACAGTTATTTTTTAATTGCAGACATTAACAGCCGCTTTGCTGCTACCGATGATTTTTACCGGCAGTTCAATGTAACCAGCGGCACGGCTTACCAAAATGGTAATCTTCCATTGATAACCACTGAAGAGATTGATCTTAATTTTCAGCAGGATATCAGTTCGCGAAGCAACCTTGTTCAGCAATACCAATTGAGCACTGCTGCATTTATAAAAGACCAATTTACGAACGCAAACCTTAGTCCGCTTAAAAAAATTACCGTTAAGATCACTTATACAAACGGGGCTAACTATCCCAATCGCAGCGAATTTTATTTAGCTGCGCCTGCTGCGGGCAGTTTTAGCATACAATACACGCCGCATTTTAATATGCCGGGTAAAGGGTATATCAATTTTACTGTAGAAGCCACAGATAAAGCCCTGCAGGTGTTAAAGGATTTCTCCATTGATAATAACGGTACAGCAGGTACGCTTAATATCTCCCTGCCTGCTGCCGGTACTTATAAACTTTCTGTGGTCTC
Organism: Chitinophagaceae bacterium; assembly: GCA_043782405.1. Classification (GTDB taxonomy): domain Bacteria; phylum Bacteroidota; class Bacteroidia; order Chitinophagales; family Chitinophagaceae; genus Ferruginibacter. The sequence goes on along the minus strand of JAYWAN010000150.1, from coordinate 23,019 downwards.
CAAATACAAATCAGCTGTTGACCTTGTGATCACCACCAATGGAAATTATTTTTACAGGAACGGCCCCTTCCTGGGTAACAAAACAGAAAATTACAGAACCAACCTGCTTAGCTTGCCTGGTTATTTTTATGTACCGGGCGGTAACAGTAAAATTTATTTCAGTGTCAACAACTCTAATCCCGGCGGCGGCGGTTATGCCACAGCAGAAGATATCAGCAAGGCCTTTGTTATAAAAGATAATAACGGAAACACAGTGGTTCCGCATCTTGTAACCCCTAGTGATTCTGCTTTATTTTACCTGGAAATTCCTGTTGGCCGCGATGGTACATTCTGGCAGGTGTATAAAATGGAGCAATACAACCTTTGTTTTGCCAATATCAGTAACCTGCAATGGTATGCCGAGCGTAAGCCCTGCAGTAATGCCAACTTTACTGTTGCCGTTATTAAAAAGAACGGCGAATGCATTACAAGACTTACAGCGGCAGCCAATGGGGCTAATTTAAAGTGGGAAATTTATGATGTGGGCAGGTGGTTTAAGTTTGAGAACCAGTCAGTGGTGGACCTGCCCAATTACAGCTCACCCAATGCCATTATAACGTTAATGAATAGTAGCAGTTGCAGCGTTACCAAACGCATAGGTGATAATGAAAGTTTTTTGAGGGCCAAAGAAGCCTGTGCAAGCGGGGCGGCTTTACCCGATGTTGGTGCAAAACCGGTAGTATATCCTAATCCTTCCAATGGGATATTCAACTGCCTGCAAAACGGGGCCGTACTAACTGCCAATGAGATTGTTGTTACCAATGCCCAGGGAAAAGAAATAGGCAGCTTTAAGGATGTAAAACAGTTCAATATCAGCAATGCATCAGCAGGTATTTACTGGTACCGGATGATGGTGAACGGGGTTGAGTTTAAAGGAAAATTATTGAAGCTATAAGATTTCGGTTAAAACGCTTATTCCCACTAAATTTTATTACTTTTGCACCCCAAAGTCACGCTCATGGCGTGATTACTCATTTTTAGTGTTTTATGAGCCTCACGGACAAAATAGATATGCAGCGTTTGCCCCATCACATTGCCATTATCATGGATGGTAACGGCAGATGGGCAAAGGAGAGGGGGGAAGACCGTCTTTTTGGCCATCTGCATGGGGTAGAAAGTGTAAGAAATGTTGTAGAAGGCTGTGCAGAGCTGGGTATCAGATACCTTACGCTTTATGCTTTTAGTACAGAGAACTGGGACCGGCCCGAATATGAGGTCTCCGGTTTGATGGAGTTACTGGTAGACACCATCCGTAAAGAAGTACCTACGCTTAATAAAAATAATATCCGGCTTCATGTGATAGGGGATATAGATATGCTGCCGGAAGCCGCAAAAAAAGAATTGACGGAAGCTTTCGCAGAAACGGCGGCTAATACCGGCCTTAACCTTATCATGGCACTGAGTTATAGCAGCCGTTGGGAGATCCTCAATGCGGTAAAACAGATTGCCGAAGCTGTAAAAAACGATCACCTGCAACCAACGGCCATTGACCAGGAGACCCTAAAACAATACCTGAACGCCAGCCGGTTTCCGGACCCTGAGCTGATGATAAGAACCAGCGGGGAATACAGGATAAGTAATTTTTTGCTCTACCAGCTTGCTTATGCCGAGCTGTATTTTACCCCAACACTCTGGCCCGATTTCCGGAAAGAGAATTTATACGAAGCCATCCTGGAATATCAAAGCCGGGAACGAAGGTTTGGTAAAACGAGTGATCAGATAAAAAGTGAAGAAACAACCCATTAAAAAGGTATAAGAGAAAACAGGAGAGATGTTTAACAAATAGTTTTAATTATAGGGCTTAATTTGCCGCACGTAAAAAACCAATTGATGCACCCGATTTACAAAAGGATTTTTTTTATTGCCACTATTCTTTTCAGCAGCCAGTTTGTGGTGGCGCAAAGCGATACTACACCTGTATCTGTTAACCCCGAGCTGATCAATATCTACAATTCCAAAGTACCCCGGGAATACACTATTGCAGGCATTACCGTTACCGGAACAAAATCTTTTGATCCAAATCTTATTATTTCTATTTCGGGCCTTGCCGTGGGCGACAAAGTGCAGGTACCCGGCACCGATGTTTTTGGAAAGGCAATTACCAAGTTATGGAAGCAAAGCCTTATTGCCGGTATTGAAATTTCATTTACGAAATTGGTGGGCAAAGACCTTTACATTGAGCTGGCGATCACTGAAAGGCCACGCCTCGCAGACTTTAAATTTGTAGGGATCAAAAAAAGTGAGCGCGACGACCTGGAGGAGAAAGTAGGACTCTTCAGGGAAAGGGTGGTTACAGAAAATATGAAACTGAGCGCCGTGGAAGCCATTAATAAGTTTTATTATGAGAAGGGCTATCGTAATGTGGTTATAGATGTTAAAGAAGATAAAGTGCCTGGAGGCAATTCAATTAACCTGACTTTTGTTATCGACAAAGGAACCAAAGTAAGGGTGAACTCCATCAATTTCAGCGGTAATAAAAACATTACCGAAATGAAGTTGAAAAAACAAATGAAGGGAACCAAAGAAATGACCAGGATAACATTGTTCCCTATTAAAGTGCCCAATCCCTTTGGTGACAGTACTTCAAAAATGACCTTTAAGCAGTATATCAACGATGCCGGCTTCCTGTCTATATCAAAAACAAAAGAAGTACTCGACCCTTATTTCAGGTTTAAACTTTTCAGTTCGTCAAAATACAGTGAAAAAAAGTATGAAGAAGACAAACAGAAAGTGCTGGAATATTATAATTCACAGGGCTACCGCGATGCGGTGCTCGTTGGCGATACTCCTGTTTACGACCTGAAGCATAACATGAACCTGTTTCTTAAAGTAAGCGAAGGGCGCCAGTATTATTTTGGTAACATCACCTGGAAGGGCAATACCAAATACAGCGACTCCATCCTTAACCTCTTCCTCGGGATCAATAAAGGCGATATCTATAACCTGGAACTATTAAATAAACGCCTTGGTGAACAGCTTTCTGCTGAAGGTGGTGATATCAAGAGCCAATATATGGATGATGGTTATCTTTTCTTCAGGCTTGATCCGGTGGAAACAGCGGTTTATAACGATACCATCGATTTTGAAATACGCATGACAGAGGGGCCACAGGCGGTTTACGGTAATATCACCATCTCTGGTAATGATAAGACAAAGGACTATGTGATACGCCGTGAATTGAGAACAATACCTGGTGAAAAATTCAGTCGGGCCGATATCATACGTACACAAAGAGAACTTGGCCAGCTGGGCTTTATTAACCCTGAAAAAATTGTGCCTAACGTGGTGCCTAATGCCGAAAACGGGACAGTGGATATTAATTGGGCTATTGAAGAAAAATCTGCCGATCAGCTGGAACTCTCTGCGGGATTTGGTGGAGGTATCGGTTTAACGGGAACATTAGGTATAACATTTAATAATTTTTCGATAAAGAATATCACAAAAAAATCTACCTGGGATCCATTGCCATCCGGTGACGGGCAAAAGCTTACCGCCAGGATACAATCCAATGGCAAAGCTTTCCGTTCGTATAGTTTTTCTTTTACAGAACCATGGCTGGGCGGTAAAAAACGCAATTCATTTACTATTGGTTACTCCAACACTAAATATGCAAATGCCTATGACCAGTTTGGTTCTTATTGCAAAACATGTGGGGATACTTCATACATCAAAACAAGCAGTATAAATATCTCACTGGGCAAACAGCTGAAATGGCCCGACGATTATTTTAATCTTATTTATGCGTTAAATATTCAGCAATACAAACTGAAGAATTACGCAAATATCTTCCAGGGCCTCAGTAACGGTACTTCTACCAATGTGAGTCTGAAGATAGCATTGGTTCGCAATTCGGCGGGCCCCAATCCTATTTTTCCTACAAGCGGATCCAACTTTTTATTGAGCGGACAATTTACATTGCCTTATTCTGCACTGGGTATCAAGTCTGGCCAGGAAAATCAATACAAATTACCCGAATTTCATAAATGGCGTTTTAACGGTGAGTGGTATACGCCGATCGGAAGGGCAAGGGGGGCAGATAAGAACAAGCAATTCATATTGAAAGCTGCTGCTAAATATGGTTTTATCGGAAAATACAGCAGCAAGCTGAGCATATCTCCTTTTGAACGTTTTCAATTGGGCGATGCGGGGTTGAGCAACAACTTCGCTTTATTGGGCTACGATATTATTGCGCATCGCGGCTACCCGGTTTATGAAAACTCCGATCCCAAAGTAAACCCCGATGGTATTACGCCAAAGGAATTCTTTACAATTTTTAATAAATACACATTGGAATTGCGTTATCCGTTCAGTACCAACGCCAGCAGTACGATCTATGGCCTTGCATTTTTTGAAGCTGCAAACGGATGGTACGATTTTAAAGATTATAATCCATTCAAATTGCGCCGTTCTGCCGGTGTAGGCATGCGATTCTTCCTGCCTATGTTTGGTTTACTGGGCTTTGATTATGGCATAGGGTTTGACAGGTACAACCAGACCGGCGGACTTAAAGGTGCAGCTAAATTCACTTTTATGCTGGGCCAGGAACCGGAATAATGATTATTTTGAATGTTTAATTTAAAATTTTAAATAATGAAAAAGACATTTCTTCTTGCCACCTGCTTCTTCTTGTTTGGCTTTGCGTGTACTGCTCAACGTTGGGCAGTCATCGATTCTAAATATATACTGGAAAAATTACCAGAGTATAAGGATGCCCAGAAAAAACTGGATCAATTCAGTGAACAATGGCAGCAGGAAATAGACCAGAAACAGGCCGCCATGGATAAAATGTATAAAGATTATGAAGCAGAGCAGGTAATGCTTAGTGACGTATTAAAAAAGAAAAGAGAAGACGAACTGTATAATAAAGAAAAGGAATTACGCGACCTGCAAAAAAAACATTTTGGCTTTGAAGGAGACCTGTTCAGAAAAAGGCAAGAACTGATAAAACCGATACAGGATAAGGTTTACAACGCTGTGCAGAAGCTGGCCGTAGAAAAACAATTTGATATTATTTTAGATAAAAGTGAGGGAATTACTGTTATCTTTGCCGACCCAAAACTGGACAGGAGTGAAGATGTATTGAGAAACCTAGGTGTTAAATAAATTGTAAATACATAGCTGCCATGCAGCTAAAACCATAAAAAAACAAACTAATAAACAAGTAAACATTAAAAAAACAATGAAAAAATTAATCTTAGTAGTGAGTGTGATGGCGTTAGGAATTTTTAGTGCTTCTGCTCAAAGCAAAATCGGGTTCATCGATACTGATGAATTGATCGGTGTAATGCCTGAAGCGGCGAAAGTTGATGCCGAATTGAAAGAATTTCAGGCCTCTTTGGGGCAACAAGGTCAGGATATGGCAAAAGAAGCAGATGACAAAGCCAGCCAGTTTATCAAGGATTCATTAAAAATGACTCCAACGATGAAAGAAATAAAAAGGGATGAACTCCGCAAACTGATAGACCAGGTACAAAACTGGAACCAGATAGCGCAGGAAAAATATAATCAAAAATTACAGGAAAAGATAGGGCCTGTTCGTGTTAAAGCATTGAACGCTATTAAAGATGTAGCCAAAGAAAAGGGATACAGCTATGTAATAGATACTTCTACAAGTATACTTTTAGTAAGTCCGCCATCAGATGACCTGATGCCTTTCGTTAAAGCGAAACTGGGAATAAAGGATGCTCCTGTTGTACCAAAAACAACAACACCGGGTAAACCCAATCAATAAATAATTTCAGCAAATGAATAAAAGCCTCCCGCAACATCGGGAGGCTTTGTTATTTTTGACAAATGAAACAACAACCTATTGGCATATTCGATAGTGGTTATGGTGGCCTTACTGTTTTGAAGGAAATAGCAGGCCGGCTTCCCCAATACGACTATGTATACCTGGGTGATAATGCCCGGGCACCATATGGTTCCAGGAGCTTTGATACCGTATACGAATACACGCTGCAATGTGTAAAATGGTTTTTTGAACAAGGCTGTCCACTGGTCATACTTGCCTGCAATACAGCTTCGGCAAAAGCACTGCGTACGATACAACAGCATGACTTGCCAAAGATTGATCCGCAAAAAAGAGTATTGGGTGTCATACGCCCAACCACCGAAATCATCGGGCAGTTAACACGAACGGGTAATGTAGGCATATTGGCCACCAGTGGTACTGTTACCTCCGGTTCTTATCCTATCGAGATACAAAAATTTTATCCTGCAATAAAAGTTTACCAGGAAGCCTGCCCGATGTGGGTGCCGTTGGTAGAAAATAATGAATACCATTCACCCGGGGCAGATTATTTTATAAAAAAAAATATCGATAATTTACTAAGGCAATCACCCCAAATCGACACCATTTTACTGGCCTGTACCCATTATCCCTTATTGATGGGCAAGATCAGTGAATTTGTTCCACCAGGACTCACCATCATCTTACAGGGAGAAATTGTTGCCACCAGCCTTCAAAAATACCTGCTGCATCACCCCGAAATTGAAGAGAAATGCAGTAAAAAAGGCAATATTGCTTTCTTTACCACCGATTCCGCGAATGATTTCGATAATCATGCCACTGCTTTCTTCGGAAAATCTGTAAAATCAAGCCATTTGGCCATTTAAGCCCAAAAAACTTCAATTCTCAAATCCCAAATTCCAAATTTCCCCTTACCTTTGCCGTCCTTTCACAAACAACAGGGATGGTGCCCTGCTGAAGTGTAACAAAATTGAATTCCGGTAATTAATTTGTAAAGGGAAAAAATTTAATCAAATGCCAGGTAAAAAAAGAACGTATCAACCGCATAAACGCCGCAGAAAATCAGTACATGGCTTTCGCCAGCGTATGCAAACCGCTAATGGCCGCAAGGTATTGGCCAGCCGTAGAAAGAAAGGACGTCATAAACTGACTGTTTCCAGCGAACACGGAGATAAAAAATAAATACACCTGATTCCTCGTAAGGAACCCGGTTAAAATAATTCAGTCCTGCTATTCGGCAGGACTTTTTAATTTTGGATGATTGGAACCAACACAAAGATATACCATCAATAAAACCGAGCGGCTCAAAAGCCGTAAGACCATTGAACAATTGTTCAAATCCGGAAGTTCATTTTCCAACTTCCCGTTTAAGGTATTCTGGATGTTTACAGAAAATGCCGAATCGGTTTTACAGGCAGGCTTTGGTGTAAGCGCCAAACATTTTAAAAAAGCAGTTGACAGGAACCGGATCAAAAGACTGATGCGGGAAGCCTGGCGACTGCAAAAAAACGCAGTGACCGGAAAATTAAAAGATCAACAACAACAACTGGCCGTTTTTTTTATTTACGTGGGTAATGAACTGCCCGATCACCAGCTGGTATTTGATAAGATCGGGGCAGCTTTAAAAAGACTGATAAAAATAACTGATGAAAACAGTGTGGCAGGTACTTAGTTTTCCTTTTATCGCCCTGATAAAATTATACCAATGGATCATATCCCCGTGGATGGGCCAGAAATGCCGCTATACCCCAACTTGTTCGCAGTACGGCATTGAAGCATTAAAAAAATACGGGCCTTTCAAAGGTTTATGGCTTACCATTAAAAGAATTTCAAGATGCCATCCCTGGGGAGGACATGGATACGATCCGGTACCATAAATATTTAAGCAATAACAGTTGGCAGATGACAGGAAGACCATTGTGTCCCGACCTACCTGATAAAATAAAAAGCTGCAACAATCCTGTTACAGCTTATATAAAATATTCGGCGTGCTAATTAGAAACGGCTTGCTACTTTATCCCAGTTCACTACATTCCAGAATGCCGCTAAATAATCCGCCCTGCGATTCTGGTAATGTAAATAATAAGCATGTTCCCAAACATCACAACCTAAAATGGGTGTGCCCTTTACTTCTGCAACATCCATCAAAGGATTATCCTGGTTGGGTGTAGATGAAACTTCCAACTTACCCTCTTTTACTACCAGCCATGCCCAACCGCTTCCGAAACGTGTCATTCCTGCTGCGGCAAATTTTTCTTTGAATGCATCGAAAGAACCAAAAGCTGCATTGATAGCTTCCCCTAATTTTCCCGACGGGGTACCTCCCGCATTAGGAGCCAGGCTCTCCCAAAAAAAACTGTGGTTCCAGTGGCCGCCACCATTATTGCGCACTGCAGGGCTGATGCTGCCAGCTGCTGCAACAAGTTCCTCAATGGTTTTGTTTTCATGGGCAGTTCCAGCAATAGCTTTATTCAGGTTGTCAACATAGGCCTGGTGATGCTTACCATGATGTATTTTCATTGTGGTAGCGTCAATATGTGGTTCAAGTGCTTCATGCGCATAAGGCAGAGCCGGTAATGTAAATGCCATAAGATTTAATTTTAGGTGTTGAATTATTAAGTACATCAAATTTACAAAGCCTGCGGCGAACATCGGCCTTGTATATTATTTCTTTCTTATTTCGAAAATCAACGCTTCGCCTTAAAGAAATCCTTCATCAATTGAGCGGCATCTTCTTTTAAAATTCCACCCAGCAATTCAGTTTTTGGGTGAAATGGATTTTTGCCACCGGCTGTTTTTTTATAGCCGTTCTTTTCATCACTTGCCCCATATACAATCCTGCCGATCTTACTCCAGTAAAGGGCCCCGCAGCACATCAGGCAAGGCTCCAGTGTTACATAAAGGGTGGCTTCGGGCAGGTATTTACTGCCGAGGGAGTTAAAGGCTGAGGTCAATGCTAAAATTTCTGCATGGGCGGTGCTGTCAGTCAATAGCTCCACCTGGTTATGCGCCCTCGATATCACCTGGTTGTTCATAACAATGATGGCACCTACGGGCACTTCACCTGCATCAAATGCTTTTTGGGCTTCCTTTAGCGCCTGCTGCATATATGCTTCATCACTGTTGCTCATTTTTTATGGCTTGGTTAATTTCTTTTACCTTTCCACAAATTTAGTTGTAATGGCAGATATAAACACGCTCACGCAAATGCGCCTTTATTTTGACAGTGGCGCCACCAAAACTTATGACTTCCGTAAACAGCAATTAATAAAATTAAGACAAGCGGTGAGCAAACATGAACGGGCTTTTCATGATGCACTTTACAGCGATCTTAAAAAGAGCCCCGAAGAATGCTGGGTAACCGAAACAGGATTTTTAATAGCAGAGATCAATAATACCATTAAACACCTGAAGCAATGGGTGGAACCTGAAACGGTTGCCACCAACCTGCTGAACCTGCCGTCTAAAAGTTATGTCCTGTCCGACCCGTTGGGTGTGGTATTGATCATTGGCCCATGGAATTACCCTTTACAATTATTATTTACACCGATGGTTGGGGCTATCGCTGCCGGAAATTGCGTGGTGCTTAAATCTTCAGAATTTGCGCCGGCTACCGCTGCTGTAATGCAACAATTGATCAGGGAAACATTCGAAGAACAATATATTCAGATCGTGGAAGGAGACGGGGCAGTTGTGATACCAGCGATGATGAACAATTTTACTTTTGATCATGTATTCTATACCGGTAGTACAGTAGTGGGCAGGATCATTTATAAAATGGCGGCCGAACGTTTAGTGCCGGTGACACTTGAACTGGGCGGAAAAAGCCCATGTATTGTAGAAGAAGATGCCAATATCAAAGTGGCAGCGAGGCGTATTGCCATGACAAAATTTTCCAATGCAGGGCAAATGTGCGTAGCGCCTGATTATGTGCTGGTGCATGCATCAAAAAGAGAAGCATTGTTAACTGCATTAAAAAATACCATCCGGCAGTTCTTTGGTGATAAAGCGGAAGAAAGTTATAACTACAGCAAGATCATCAATGAGCGGCAGTTCAACCGCCTCACTAATTATTTACAACAGGGGAAAATTGTACATGGCGGAAGAACAGATGCAGCAAAGTTATTTATTGAACCTACTATTATTGAAGACATCGTACCAGGCTCAACGATAATGACCGATGAGATATTTGGCCCGATATTGCCTGTTATAAGTTTTACCACTGCTGAAGAAGCCAAAGCGATCATTGCAAAAAACCCTAATCCACTGGCATTTTATGTTTTCACTTCTTCCCGTAAAAAAGAAGCGGAATGGCTCACCGGTGTGGCTTTTGGCGGAGGCTGTATCAATAATGCAAGCTGGCATTTAACCAATCATCACCTGCCTTTTGGCGGCCGTGGATTCAGTGGCACCGGGCATTATCATGGCAAATATTCTTTCGAAACATTCAGCCATAAAAAAGCGATCATGAAAACACCAACATGGTTTGACCCTTCGGTAAAGTACCCGCCCTTTAAAGGAAAGTTGAAATTGTTTAAGTGGGTGATCAGGTAATGTTTTACAAATGCAGGATAAAAAATAATGAAAAAACTAAAACGATTTTTTTTTGTTATGCTTACATTGGTGGCTACTCTTGCCATCTATGTAGAAATTGCGAACCGTAATTCAGTAAATATGACCTATCGCCAGAAATTTTTAAAAGCAGTTTACCCCGCCTTCGTCTGGTGGGCAAAGCTTACCGGAAAAAATGATAAAACACTTGCCAATGAAAAAGCAGCACCGGCGGTTTCTTTCTATAATTTAAAAGATAGCCTGATCGATGGCCTGCCCTTCGACTTTGCACAATTGAAAGGGAAAAAAGTAATGCTGGTAAATACAGCATCTGATTGCGGCTATACCAATCAATATGCCGACCTGGAAAAATTGTACCGGCAGTATAAATATAAGTTAGTGGTGATTGGATTCCCGGCCAATGATTTTAAGGAACAGGAAAAAGGAACGGATGGTGAAATTGAAAAATTCTGTAAGCAAAATTACGGGGTAACATTTTTGCTGATGAAAAAAAGCAGTGTGATAAAAGGACCGGCACAAAATGAGGTATTCCAGTGGCTTACCTACACATCAAAAAATGGCTGGAATGATCAACCACCTTCCTGGAATTTTTCGAAGTATATTGTGGATGAGAATGGCAGTCTGATCAATTATTTTGGCCCGGCAGTTGAACCGTTCTCAACCGACATAATCAATGCGATAAAATAATTAAAATCATGATGGAATTGAAAGACTTCAGTTTTATTTATAAATATTTTTCAGGCGAAAAACAGGAAAGCCTTTTGTTCCTTATTATTGGCCTTGCCGCTATTTTATTATCGGGGATATTTTTTTTCTTTATTAAAACCACCCCGGCTTTTTTTAAAGGTGCCGCCATCCCATTGCTGGCAATCGGTATTATTCAGGGAATTGTTGGCTATACCGTATATGTAAGAACCGACAAACAGCAGGCAACAATCGCTTATAATGCAGGGATAGACCCCCAATCCATAAAAAAAATTGAAATACCAAGAATGGGAACGGTAATGAAAAATTTTATCATTTACCGTTATGTAGAAATAGTTTTGCTATTGGTTGGCCTTGGTTTATTCTTTTACTTCCGTAATAATGAAACACAACAATTTTTAAAAGGGTTAGGGTTAACACTGGCCATCCAGGCCTTACTGATGCTTGGTGCCGATTATTTTGCAGAGCAGCGGGGGAAGATTTATACAGAAGGGCTGCAAAAATTTATCCAGGGATAATAAACGGATCGCGGCCCGAATCAGCTTTACACCGGGCATTTCTCGTGGTAGTTCACCAATTCGATGGGTGTTTTTTCAAATGCATAGCCCGAATAATTCCCTACTATCTCATCAAGCACGGCATCAATTTCTTCAACGGTCTTTAATGTAACCAGTTTGTACCGGTATTCTTTGATATTGGGCATGCCTTTCAAATAATTGGCGTAATGGCGGCGCATTTCAAAAATCCCTACTATTGGCCCCTTCCATTCAACCGATTTGTGCAAATGTTTTTTGCAGACAGCAACACGGTCTTCAATTGTTGGCGGAGGCAGGTGTTGGCCTGTTTGCATGAAATATTTTATCTCATTAAATATCCAGGGGTAACCGATAGCGGCCCGACCAATCATGATGCCGTCAACACCATATTTATTTTTATATTCCAATGCTTTTTCCGGGCTGTCGATATCACCATTGCCAAAAATGGGCATGGTGATACGTGGATTGTTTTTTACTTTTCCTATCAGTTCCCAATCGGCACTGCCCTTGTACATCTGCGTCCTTGTACGGCCATGGATAGCCAGTGCCTTAATACCAACATCCTGTAAACGTTCGGCCACTTCTTCAATATTTTTTGTGTTATCATCCCAACCCAAACGTGTTTTTACCGTTACAGGCAATGAAGTTGACCTTACAACGGCCGAGGTTAAACGCACCATCAGGTCAATATCTTTCAATACACCTGCACCTGCGCCTTTGAGCGCTACTTTTTTTACGGGGCAGCCAAAATTAATATCCAGCAGGTCGGGATTGGTAACATCTACAATTTTTGCCGCCAGTGATAAACTTTCTTCGTCTCCGCCAAAGATCTGTATGCCTACCGGTTTTTCGTAATCAAAAATGTCTAATTTCTTGCGGCTTTTAATGGCATCACGTATTAATCCCTCACTGGAGATGAACTCGGTATACATCAGGTCGGCTCCATGATCTTTGCATACGGCACGAAAAGGCGGGTCACTTACATCCTCCATCGGGGCAAGTAATAATGGGAAATCCGGTAATTGTATTGGACCTATGTTGGGCATTTTATTTTTTAAAACTTATACTCGGTGTATATTGCGAGGGCAAATTTACAACTAATCGGCCAAGCACATGCAATACAGGAGCGTTAAAGGTTTTTCGGGTTGGGCCCAACTGGCTATTTTACTCGTCTTCTTTGGATTGGGATTTATACTGGCGGCGGCAGTCCAGGCCTTGATCGGACTGCAATTGGTGCCGGCGAATTTACCAACAGATAAGATAGTGGAAGCGATTGCAAAAGCGATGGCTAAACCGGAGAATGTTGGTTATGCAAGACTTGCACAAGTATCAGGTACTTTACTTTGGCTTTTTGTTCCGGCTGCCCTTTATCTTTTTGTATGCCATGGAAAAAATACATTCTGGCTGGGCTTTAATAAGCATATTTCTGGCTGGCAGATACTGATCGGGTTCTTTATTATCTTTTTTGCCAACATTGTTGCAGGGCCACTGGAAGAGTTGAGTAAAAATATACTGGCTCATTTTCCAGGTATCAATAGCATGGCACTGCGTATGGAAGATGCTTACAGTGAACAAGTGACCGTGTTGAGCAATTTAAAAAACTGGCCCGAATTTTTAATGGCGCTGGCGATCATGGCTTTTTTCCCGGCCATGTTTGAAGAAATATTTTTCCGCGGGGCTTTACAGAATTTATTGGAACGCTGGTGGAAAGCACCATTGGCTGCAATTATCGTTACTGCTGTTTTATTCAGTGTTATCCATATGTCATTGTATCTTTTTTTGAGCAGGGTGGTACTGGGTTTTGTACTGGGATTGATGTACCAGCGCAGTAAAAATATATGGGTGAACATTGTAGCACATTTTTTAAATAATGCAGTAGCGTTGACACAATTATTCTGGCTATCGCAACACAATAAAAAAATTGAACTGGATAAGATCGATCCCAAATTTCCATTATGGGGCGGATTGATCGCTGTAGCTTTTACCTATGGCTTATTCATCCTCTTTCAAAAAGTATCACTTAAGAACAGGACCATAGTTGCATTTAAAGAACAGGAACTGTTGGATAAAGCAGATTCTCTTAATTTCTTCGCACAAAAAAGAAACCAGTAAAATTTGGCCATTAACCTGCAAACATTAAGAACACGTTCTTTAACTGCTGCTGTCTTTGTAGTGGTGATGCTCACAGGGTTGCTATGGAATTACCTGAGTTTCCTGGCCTTGTTTGCGATCATTCATTTTGGGTGCTGGTATGAATTCATAAAACTGGCAAAGAAAATAGCAGAAAAAAATTATGGGGTATTTTCTTTATTGGGATTCATCTATATCAGCTTGCCCGTACTTGCCATGCTTGATCTTGGAATTTCATGGCAACTACATACAGGCGGTGATCAAAGCGCTGGAATTATTTATTCAAATATCATTCCCTGTGGTATTATTTTTTCCATCTGGATCAATGATACGATGGCTTACCTGGTTGGTTCGTGGATAGGTAAAACACCCTTTTCAAAAATATCTCCCAAAAAAACATGGGAAGGAACCATTGGCGGGGCAATACTTTGTATCGTGGTGATTGCACTGCTCGGTTACTATATTCCTGCGGCAAAAATTATCAATACAAAACATTGGATCATCATTGCGGCTATATGTGCTGTTTTTGGTACAGCTGGCGACCTGCTGGAAAGTAAACTCAAACGCATGGCCAATGTAAAAGACAGTGGCTCCATCATGCCAGGGCACGGTGGCTTTTTAGACCGTTTCGATTCCCTGTTAATTGCAACACCCTTTGTTTGGTTGTATATAAACCTGTTCCTGTAGACATTGTATTGCAGTTAGGGCTTCTGACTTATATTTGCAATTCAATATTATTCAATGACCATTCACCGGGAAGGATATAAAACCATCGCTATTGCCACACTGCTCTTTGGTGCAATTAATTTATCACTGTTCTATTTTTTTAGCGCATCATTGATGTGGCTATGTACAATTGTATTTATCCTTACACTTGCCTTACTGCTTTTCTTGGTATCTTTTTTCCGTATACCCGGCCGTAAACTTACCGTTGATGATAATTGCATCGTTGCACCGGCCGATGGGAAAGTGGTAGTGATAGAAGAGACAACGGATGTTGAATATTTTAAGGACAAACGATTACAGGTATCTATTTTTATGAGTCCGGCCAATGTGCATGTTAACCGTAACCCTGTTAGCGGTGATGTGATCTATAATCAATACCATAAAGGTAAATACCTGGTGGCATGGGATCCAAAGTCATCTACGGATAATGAACGCCATTCTGTAGTTATCCGTAAGGGTGATACAGAGATCCTGGTTAAACAAATAGCCGGAGCACTTGCAAAACGCATTGTAAATTACCTGCAGGTGGGTCAAAAAGTAAAGCAGACCGAAGAAATGGGCTTCATAAAATTTGGCAGCAGGGTAGACCTGCTTCTGCCTGTTGGCACTAAACTAAATGTGCAGTTGAACCAGGCAGTACAGGGCGGGGTAACGGTTATTGCCACTTTGTGATATTTAACAGTTTGGAATTGGCATTTCGCAATATCTGCCCTATATTTACGTTGATTAATCACAATAAATTATATAGATCATGAAGAAAGTATTTTTATTAGCTACGGCTGCTTTATTGATTACAGGCGTAAGTTTTGCTGATAATGGCAAGACAAAAAAGAAAAAATGTGCAAAGGGTAAGTCCTGCTGCTCAGGAGCTACAAAATCCTGCTGCAAAGACAAATCAAAAACAGCTACAATGTAATTGGCCATTTAGATGGAAAATAGCCTTCCCTTAGCGGAAGGTTTTTTTATGTACCTGCATCAAAAGATATTTTCCAGCTCTTTCAGGTGGTAAACGGTATATGTAGGATTGATGGTGGCAACGGCATTGATATGGTTTACAAAAACCGAATCCATCCCTGCATTCATTGCACCCTGTATATCTGCATCCGGGTTATCGCCGATCATAATACTTTCTGCCAGGGAAGTATTGGCCTTGTGAACAGCGTACTCGAATATCTCTTTTTTTGGTTTTAAGCTGTTACTGGCTTCTGAAGTGATGACATGGGTAAAATATTGTCCCAATCCGCTGTTGTTGAGTTTACTCCACTGCGTTTTTTCGAACCCGTTAGTGATGAGGTGCAGCACATAATTTTTCTCTTTCAGGTAATCGAGTATTTCAGTAGTGTAGGGGAATAATATTTTTTTTGTGGGGAGTATCTCTAAAAATTTCTGGCTAAGCTCTCTGGACAATGGTTCATCGCCGATCTTAAAATCAAGCAGGGTACGCCACATGCGTTTCCATTTCAATTCGTCGGCACTGATAAGGCCGTTGTGATAACGGTCCCATAAGATCTCATTATGGCGCAGGTATTTTTTATAAAATTCATCAAATGGGGTAACTCCCTTTTTATCCAATTCAAATAAAGCATGTATTTCTACCAGTGTTTCTTTTGCATTAGCGTCAAAGTCCCACAAGGTATGGTCAAGGTCGAAGAAGAGGTGTTTGTACCGGGGCATAGGTAAAAGGTTAAAAGCCACAAGCTGGAAGCCAGAATTATTGTTTCTTTGCAAGATAACTATTTAACGATGAATGTAATTATTACAGGTGCTAGCAAGGGGATTGGTAAAGCTATTGCAGCAGCTTTTGCAAGGGAAGGGAATAACCTTTTTTTGTGCGCCAGGAATGAAGCGACCTTGAACAGCACTGTTGCGGAACTGCAGGAAAAATATCCTGGTAGTATCATTAAAGCGATCCCGGCTGATCTTTCGAAAAAAGAAGCGGCACAGGAATTTGGCAACTGGTGCCTGGGTTTTGCTGTGCCGGATATTTTAGTGAATAATGCGGGAGAATTCATTAACGGCGGTATTTGTGATGAAGCCGATGGTAACCTGGAAAAAATGATAGCGACTAACCTCTACAGCGCTTACCACCTTACCCGCAGCCTTTTACCCGCTATGATAAACAAGAAGGCCGGGCATATTTTCAATATATGCTCCATTGCATCCCTGCATGCGTATACTAACGGTGGGGGATACAGTATCAGTAAATTTGCACTCATGGGATTAAGTAAGAACCTCAGGGAAGAATTGAAACCCCATCATATAAAAGTTACGGCTGTTTTTCCGGGGGCGGTAATGACAGATTCATGGGGCAATTTCGATAATTCGGATAAACGTATAATGGAAGCTGGTGATATTGCAACCATGGTGGTAGCGGCTGCTAAGCTTTCTCCCCAGGCTGTTGTGGAAGACATTGTAATGCGGCCGCTATTGGGAGACCTGTGATTGGCCATTGCCGACATTAACAGTTTTTTATAACCATTCCTCCACACCGTTTCCAACAAAAACTTTGGATAAACTATTTTTGTATTGTTCATGAAATTATTGTTACCAAAAATAGTTCTCTTCCTGCTGCTGCAAACGGCCCAGTCTGCAATGGCACAGGTGAAATTTTCCGCCACTATTTCTCCAGGGCAGATCAATAAGGATGAGTATGCACAATTGCGATTGGTGGTAGAGAATGCAAAAGAAGTGCAACAGATTGTTCCACCTGCACTAAATAATTTTATTATCATGAGCGGCCCAAACCAGGAGAGTGGCATGAGTATGGTGAATGGCGATGTAACAAAGTATATCGCTATCAGCTTTATCATCAAGCCCAAGGCTCCCGGTACTTATGTTATCCCTTCCACTTTAGCCAAAGCTGATGGTGTGGCATACCGGAGTAACCCGGTTTCTTTAAAGGTCATCAATGCCATTTCCGGAAATAATAATAACAATGCGGGCGGAGGGTTTATGTCGCCATTTAACGGGATGGACCCTTTCGCAGATCAATCTCCTGAAACGCCTTACCAGGATTATATTTTAAAAAAAGGGGAAAATGCCCTGGATAAAATAAAAAAGAACATATTGGTGAAAGTAGAGACGGATAAAACCTCCTGCTATGTGGGCGAACCCATTGTTGCCACCTACAAATTATACACACGCTTAAAGAGTGAAAGCGGCATGACGAAAAACCCTTCCTTCAATGGTTTTTCCGTCATTGACCTGCTGCAACCCGATAACATGAGTTATAAGACCGAAAAACTTAATGGAAGGGAATACAATGTTTATACCATACGCAAAGCACAGCTTTACCCGTTGCAGCCGGGCAACCTTGAGCTGGAATCAGTAGAGATTGATAACAATGTTCATTTCATCAAAGAAGAATATTTTAAGCGACAAGAAGGCATGGTGAGTGACATGTTCCGCGATTTTGCTGATGTTGCAATACCCCCCGAAGGCATGGAGGACCACAAGATAACCCTGCAAAGTAAACCCCTTACCATTTTTGTAAAACCGTTACCTGATCTGAATAAACCAGCTGATTTTAAAGGTGCTGTTGGAAATTTTGAGATAACCGCTACCGTACCAAAAAATAATTTTACCACCGATGACGCCAATGAGCTCACGGTTATCATCAGTGGTGCAGGCAACCTGCAGCTGGTAACGGCGCCAGAAGTGAGCTGGCCCGAAGGAATAGAGGCTTTTGACCCCAAGCTCACCGATGACCTGTATAAAACAACGGTACCGGTTAGTGGCAGAAAAATCATCAGCTATCCCTTTACTGTTACAAAACCCGGAACCTATAGCCTGCCGGCTATAGTGTTTAATTTTTTTGATCCCAAAACAGGCCGATACCGTTCCGTATCAACAAAGCCGTTGGATATTACCGTAACAAAGGGAACGGGTAAACGGCAGGACAAGGCTGTTGAGAATGTAACCGTAAACGAATCATTCCTGAATAAATTTTTTAAAAACCGTTGGAGGGTGGCCAGCGTGGTAGCTATCCTTGTTATCCTGGGACTTATATTCTGGCTTAACAGGGAAATGAGAAAGGATAAACAGAAAAAATCAGCATCGGTCAATAATGAAATGCCGGGAATGACTGATGAAGCAGTTGAACCGGTCATCATTCCACAGGAAAATCCTCTGGCGCCCGCATCCGGATACCTGCAAAATAATGATAGCGCAGCTTTTTATCCTGCATTGAACCAATCATTACGTAATTATCTTTCACATAAACTGCAGCTGCCCCCGGAAGAACTGAATAAAAAATCCCTGACCGAAAAAATGGACAGCGGGGGAATAAGAAATTATATTACACTGCAATTGCACGAGCTGCTTGATGAAATTGAATGGCAATTATACACCCCGTTTTCACCGAATGAAAAAATGCAGGAAATATATGACCGGGCAAATGGATTGATACAGTTACTGAATATGTATAAGGCCTAGGACATGCTAAATTTATATCCTACACCACGTACCGAATGAAAATACTCGGGGTTGCGGCTGTCTTCTTCAAAATATTTTCTGAAGTTCAAAATGAAATTATCGATCGTACGTGTAGTAGGGTAAACATTGTATCCCCAAACTGCCTGCAATATCTTTTCCCGGGTTACCACTTCATTTTTATTTTCGATCAACAACTTCAACAGCATAATCTCTTTTTTGGTGAGGGTGATCTTTTCGCCCGACTTTGTATATGCTTCAAGCGCTTTGAAATCAATTTTATTTTTTCCAAAAACAAACACTTCTGCCAGCGGCTGCTTGACGCCCAGCCTTTCACTTTTTTGTATCAGCTTGTTTACACGGAGTAATAATTCTTCGAGGTTAAAAGGTTTGGTTAAATAATCATCGGCGCCTTTTTTTAAACCAAGCACCCTGTCGGCACTACTGTTCTTTGCACTTAAAATAAGAATGGGGATATCGGGATTGTTGAGCCTTATCGTTTCGCAAACAACGATACCATCCAGTTCGGGTAACATCACATCGAGTATGATCAGGTTGAAATATTCTTTTTGTACAGCCCTTAGTGCTTCGGCACCATCATAGGCACTGGTAATTTCATAGCCTTCCATTTCCAGGTTAAGTTTAAGCGCTTCCTGTAGGTTTTCCTCATCTTCTACAAGTAATATGGAAAATTTTTTATCGGGCATGTACTCATTAATTTTTTAAGTTGATGCATTTAGTGTAACGGTAAAAATAGTACCTGCAGGCACATTATCTGTCACAGAAATGTTACCATTGTGCTGCTGCACAATTTTTTTGATAAGATAAAGCCCCAGGCCTGTTCCCTTTGCGGCTTTTGTAGCCATATTGCCAACACGGTAAAACTTGTTGAATATCTTTTTCTTCTCTTCTTCATCAATACCAGTACCCTCATCCTTTACCTGTAAAATGTTTTTATTTGCTTCACCTGATAACACCACCGTGACTGTTGATCCTTTGGGTGAATATTTTATCGCATTATCGATTAAATTATTTGTCGCCATTTGTAATAATAACCTGTCGCCGTTAATGAACAGTTCATCTTTAACCTGCGAAAGTATGATGCGTTGGGGGTAACGTATCACAAAATCCTGCACACAATTACTGATCAGTTCGCTGAAATTGGTTTCTTCATTGGTGATACTGTACCCACCCGCTTCAATTTGTGAAGAGAGTAGCATGTTATTACAGAGGGCATCAAGCCGGTTTGTTTCCTGGAGTGTTGTTTGTAATAAGCGGTGCTGTTGTGCCTCGTCGAGTTTTCTTTTCTGTAAGGTTTCAAGATTCAACTTTGCAACTGCGATGGGTGTTTTCAATTCGTGTGTAAGCGCCATCATAAAATGTTGTTGCTCCTGGCTGGTCCTTAATTGCCTGCGCACTGCCCTGAATACAAATACAGCGCCTGCAATAATCAGCAGGAAGAAGATGGAACCTTCACCGATAAATTGAGCTGTCTTTCTTTTTTCTTCTTCCCCTATCCGGGTTGTTGCGATGGTATAATTTTTTTCTGCCGAGCGTAGTTCCTGCAGTTTATATTTTGTCATCTGTTGGTTTTGCCGGTTAAGTGCAATGAACCACCAGATGAGGGCAGCCAGTATATATGCCAGTAAAAACCAGTACAGGATAAAGATGGAACGAAGTTTTTTTGTCTTGCTGTGCATGATGAAAGTTCAGCAAAGGTATGCTGTTGAAGAGTGCGACGCAACAATGTTAAATAGCCATTCAACAGCCGGTAACCAAAATAAAAATACTGAAACAGGGATTAATTCCTCTTGTCGAGCCCCCAGCTCAGTTTATTACGGAGGGTCTGCAAAAAATTATTTTCATTGAGGCGGATAAGGTTGATGCCGAATTTTTCTTTTTTAACTGCCAGCTGAATCTCTTTGGTAACGAGTTCCCTGCGGCTGTCGAGTGCGCATAAAAAACCATCTGTTCTTCCTTCCACTTCAAACGAAATGATATTATTGTCGGGCACCACGATAGGGCGGATGTTAAGGTTGTGTGGCGATACCGGTGTAATTACAAAACTTCCGCTATCGGGAAAAACCACAGGGCCATTGCAACTTAAAGAATATCCCGTTGAACCGGTTGGTGTGGCAACGATCAATCCATCTGCCCAGTAAGTATTTAAGAATTCACCGTTTAAATAAGTGTGAATTTTTATCATGGGTGAGGAATCTTTTTTATGCAGGGAGAATTCATTCAATGCATAGGGCACTTCACCGAATAAAGGAATATTGGCATCCAGGTGGATAAGTGTTCGCTTATCTAAAACAAAAGTATGGTTAACGAGCGCTTCTATGGCGGTATGCAGGTCTTCCTTACCGATATTGGCCAGGAAACCCAGTCGCCCGTAATTGATACCTACCACTGGTGTGCCTTTGTCGCGTACAAGCGTTACCGTATCAAGAAGGGTTCCATCGCCACCCAGGCTGATCATACAATCGATGGTGTCGTCCAGGTCGTCGTAGGAATTGAAAGTGGAATATTTTGCCTTAAGGTCAATGGCAGAATAGAACTGGTTAAAAAAATCCTGGTAGAAAACAGGCTCAACACCACGCTGCGCCAATTCGTCGAGAAGCAGGATGATATCCTGGTGCTGGTTATTTTCGATACCGCGACTGTAAATAGCTATTCTCATTGTTGAGTATCATTGTTGAATTCCTGTGATCCTTACCCACCTATTACCAGGCATGATCTAAAAACCTCCCTGGGTATGCAAAAATAAACCGTTTTCGTGTAATTGGTTAAAACTGTATTCTAACCGCAGGTTTATATCATACAAGGTAAGGATATCCAGCCCAAAACCCCCGGTGTATAATAAACGGTTGTTGAGGTAAGTATCGTAGGTCTTTCTATTGTAGGAATATCCAAGATCTGCATAGGTTTTAGCATAAAAAGTGAAAGGGATCTTTGAAATGGTTTTGGAATGAAAGGGAAAGGGTACACTGAAATAAAATATTTTCTTTTTGAGTGTTGACCTGAAAAGCGCTGTTGCCACACCATCAATTACATAATATTCAAGCCCTCGCAGGTAAGATTCGCCATAACCCAGTCCGCGCTGGTTGAGATAAGCCTGTTCAAATGGTAATTTTATCTTACCGTTTAACTGAAAACTGGCGTACCATTTATTACCAAGGGAATAATATTTATTCAGACCAGCTTCAACACTTAACATATTGAGGCCGCCGGTAAAACCCAGGTTCCTTTTTGCGATGAGGAGGAAAGCGGTGGTCCCTTTTAACGCATAAGCAACATTATCTACATTGGTGTATTGATAACGGTAAGCGAGGTCTAAAAAACCTTTTGAAGCGCCCGGGCTGTTAAAATAATGCGGATTATAATTTGCAGTCACCACCGAGTCATCCACAGTGAAGTGCGTATACGCTGCATTGAAATAATGCCTTTTAAATAATCCTTTGCGAAGGGAAAAACCTACACCGCCATACGCATTGTTCCTTACGAACTGGCCTTTCTTATATTCAAGTATCTTATTGCCATAACTGGTTTTATACTGGATCTCCCTGTTTTGCGAATAACCTGCGACTACGGAAAAACCTTCATCGAGTGAATGATTGCTGTACGGATTGGTATACGAAAAGGAAACATTACGGGTATAACCATTGATGAGGTAAATGCGTAAAGGGTCTTTTCTTCCGGTTAAATTATAATGGACAAACTTTACACCATAGTTCACCCGGTCCAGGCTGCCTTTATAGGTTTTTATCCATTCATTGAAATTCCTGTCAACAAGTTGAAATTGCGGCACCGGATAAATGTACCAGCGCTCTTTTACATTTATCGTTACTACAACATCAGTGGCGGCAACCACTAAGAGGTCTACAGTAACTTCTACGAACAATGTTGTGTTATATACCTGTTGCCTCGCCAGCTGGAGCTCTTTTGTAAAATCGCTGATCATCAAAGAGTCGCCTTTCTTAAATGGTGTTTCTCTCAGGATGAGATAGCCCTTTGTTTTTTTATTGCCTTTGATCAGGATATCCTTTATACAAAGTTTGGCGGCAGCGTCTTTGGGGAGTTGTGCAATGCCCGTGATGCTGGTATTTTGCTGCTCTGTTTTTTGTGCATGCG
>JAYWAN010000149.1:0-4268 GCA_043782405.1 Chitinophagaceae bacterium | reverse complement strand
ATCTTTTTAAAGAGGCACCACTCAGCCCTTCTGATATTGTAGCTCAATTAAGATTGCCGCTATTCGTAAAACCCAATAACGGGGGAAGCAGTTTGGGTATGAGTAAAGTAAAGGATGCCGCTGAATTGCCTGCTGCCCTCACGAAAGCATTTAAAGAAGATGACCAGGTATTGGTGGAAGAATTTATTGCGGGAAGGGAATTTACTATTGGAGTATTCAGATCAAAAGGAAAGGTGATCGCTTTGCCCATCACAGAGATCATTACAAAAAATGAATTCTTCGATTTTGAAGCAAAATATGAAGGAGCCAGTGACGAAATAACACCGGCACAGGTGGATACGGCCATTGCAGAAGAAATAAGCAGTGAAGCCCAAAAAGCCTACGCTGTTTTTAATTGCAATGGTATTGTGCGTATGGATTATATTTATGACGAAAGCAGTAGTAAACCCTATTTACTGGAGATCAATACCGTGCCGGGACAAAGTGAAGCAAGCCTGGTACCGCAACAGGTGAGGGCGATGGGAATGACGCTGAAAGAATTTTATTCCCTGCTAATTGAAGAATGTTTTAAATAACCTGGAGTTATCTTATGTTTAATACTATGGCAATTACTAATTTCGAATAAACAATTCAACCTTTAGCCCGTGTTCCAATTCATTACCAAACGCCCTTTATGGGTAAATATAGCAGCGGCGGTGCTGGCCGCTTTTTTACTGGCGTTCCTTTTTTTGCAAATGCTGAGCCTTATCACCAAGCATGGCGAACACCTTACTGTTCCGGCTGTATTGGGAATGAAAACGGAAGAAGCGGTTAAACTGTTGGGGAAGCAGGGATTTGATGTGCAGATACAGGACTCCGTTTTTACCGATACTGCAGCAAAGGGTATTGTACTTAAGCAATTACCTGATGCCAATGCAACGGTAAAGGTTAACCGCACTGTTTTTTTAACTGTCAACCGGGTGATACCCCCCATGGTAGAAATGCCCAAACTGGAGGGGCAAAGCCTGCGCTTTGCAATGGATATGCTGGCAAGAAGCCATTTAAAATTAGGCGATACAATTTATAAGCCCGATTTTATGATGGGCTCTGTACTGGAACAGCAATATAACGGTATACGGATACCCGAAAAAGCCAAGATACAATGGGGCAGCGCTATCACATTGATCATTGGTGGCGGATTGAATGACCAGCAGATGCTGGTGCCTTCATTGGTAGGATTGACATTTGCAGAAGCAAAATCTTACCTGCAGCAAAACGGCATCAGCTTAGGTGCTGTAATTGCAGATGGTATAAGAGACAGCGCCAATGCTTTTGTAGTAAAGCAAAATCCCGAGCGGTTCGATGAAGAACATCGGCCGGTATACATACAATCGGGGCAGGTGATGGACCTTTATTTATCTACTGTGCGGGTGGACCCCGGCGATTCTTCCGATAATAAAAAACCTAAAAAACAGCTATGACACTAATAACTGCAGAAGAAATCAAATCACGCCTGGATGCGGGTGAGACATTATTTTTAGTGGATGTACGTGAACCCCAGGAAAATGCGGAGTTCAATATCGGCGGCACTTTACTCCCATTGGGAAAGATACTGGCCATGCAGACAGAGGATATTGAAGACTGGAAAAATAAAGAGGTCATTTGTTATTGCCGCAGCGGCCAGCGCAGTATGCAGGCCTGCCTGATGCTGGAAACTTTTGGGTTCACCTATGTTAAGAACCTCAGCAGTGGGATGATGGGGTGGAAAGAGAAGTTTGGAGGATGATACGACCTCAGGTTGCAAGCCATGGGGCAATTTTATATTTAATGGATCCCGCAAATCGAAAACTCCTTAATCCCACTTACTTCGCCCCGTAGCCAATTGCCAGCAGCTTTTTTAAAATCTCAAATTCAACCCTGCCATCAAATTAAAACCCGCCATTGGGAAATAAAAATTCTCCGTTGTTAAAGCCCCTCCGTAGATATAACTGAAACTATAACCATTGGGTTCGTATTTTTTGTTGAATACATTATTCAGTTGCAGGATAAAACTGGTTGACCTGAATAATTTATTCTGCAACGCATAGCTTAAACGGATATCTTCTGTAAAATACGGATTCAAGCTCCTGCTTTTTTGAGAAGTGTTGTCTAAATACTGCCTGCCCACATATTTACTGTTAAGGTTGATCTCGCCATTTTTTACCGGTACAAAATTTATACCAGCGCCCGCCACCACAGCGGGAGAAAAGGAAATATCCGTTTTGGAATAATATTTCGTTTGTTGCCCACCGTTATCATAGTCATCCAGGTACTCGGTGTATTTTTTTATTTTGTTTGCACTGAAGGCGATATTGCCCGCTACATCCATCCAGTGATTGATGGTTGCCTTTCCCTGTAATTCCACACCCGCCCGGTAGCTATTAGGTATATTGGTGCGGGTATAGGCACCTACATCATTAATCTTACCGGTGAGCACCAGTTGATCATGGTACTGCATAAAATAGAAACCTGCACCAAATGAGTAATCGGCCTTCTTTCTTTCAACACCCAGTTCAAGGTCATATAATTTTTCAGGCCTTGGTTGCTGAGTTGTGCCCGCTTCAAAATCATCACGTATGGGTTCTTTTGCTGCAAGGGCAAAAGAGGCATAAGCCTGCCAGCAACTATTCGTGTACGTTATGCCCAGCTTTGGATTAAAGAAGGAATAATTCTTATTGATGTACAATGTGGGGTTATCCCTGAAGCCATTGATCGTATAGGGTACATTCCTGTACTGGAGGTCTATAAAACCCTGCCAGTGGGGAGTCCATTGCCGGATCCATTTGCTGTAAAAGGACAGGTCTTTTTTATGTGCAGTAAGGTCGTACCAGTGATAATTGGCGGGTACGGCTGCCTGCATTTTTGCCCAAGTGATTTCGCCATAATGTATGCCGTCATAACTATTCCAGCCGCCGCCGAAGATGAACTGTGTTTGCTTTTGCTGGTATTGCAATGAAAATACCGTTCCATAAAAATCATTATCCAGCCAAAGCCTTCTTACGATGTCGGTCTTTTTTATCGTGGTAATGCCGTCAAAATAATTAGGCAAACCATAATCTGCTAATGTGGCATTGGCCTTGTACTGTGCATAATATCCTCTTCCCTTGGTAAAGAAAACAGCGATATTACTTTTCCATTTATTATTGAATTTATGGTTATAGAAGACCTGGTAATGTGTTTGAATATAATTGTCGGTCTCATTATCATAAGGCTCGCCGGGTTTTTCGGTACCGCTTGAGTTATAAGTGCGTAAGCTGTCCAACAGGTATTGGGGTACACCGTTCCATGCCTGGTAGGTTTTTTCCTTACCCGAAAAAATATTTATCCTCAATGAATTCTTTTCAGCGGTATAGGCGGCACTTCCGTAAGCTGAGCGCAGGTTACTTTTTGCCCGGTCGATATAACCATCGCTGCTGATGCTACTTATTCTTCCATCGATGGTAAAATGTTTACCAATGATGCCGCTACCAAACTGCAGGTTATTTTTCCAGGTATTAAAAGAACCAAAACTTTTGTTGAAGGCAACATAAGATTGCTTATTCAGTTCATTGGTAGCAAGATTAATGGTGCCCCCAAATGCACCCGCACCATTGGAAGAGGTACCCACACCACGTTGTACCTGTATGCTGGCGGCAGAGGAAGCGATATCGGGCAGGTCAACAAAATAAGTTCCCTGGCTTTCGGCATCATTATAAGGGATGCCATTGAGAGTAACATTCACCCTGGTGGCATCAGAACCCCGTATATGTATTCCCGTATATCCCACACCGTTACCTGCATCCGAATTGATGACAACAGAAGGCGTTTGGTTTAAAAGGAAGGGAAGATCCTGTCCAAGGTTATTTTTTTCCATTTCTTTTTTGGCAAGATTGGTTTTTGCAAATGGTGCATTATCTCCTGCCCTGGTGGCCTTTAGTTCCACCGGTTCCAGGTAAGCCGTATCATTGAATTTTTTTTCTTTCTGCGCAAACAGTACGGCAGTGCATACACATAGCAGTGCCGTAACAAATAATTTCTTCATCCCAATAAAATTTATGCTGAACATCCGGTGCAGAACTGCCGGTGTAAAAATTATCCTCCCTTCGCAGGCATTATCCTGATCAGGTAACGGGTATGATCTCAGCCTTCTGCCAACTGGCAGCAAGCACCCCGGAAATTCAGACGGTTTATAAGAGCTTTAACACCATAAAGATAGTGTAGTTTAATATATTTTGATATAATTGTGTAACAAACTGCCTTTGTATTACGTA
>JAYWAN010000148.1:0-4269 GCA_043782405.1 Chitinophagaceae bacterium | reverse complement strand
AGCAAAAGATCTTGACGATGCGGTAAAAGCAGCTAAAGCCGCTTTCCCGAAATGGAGCCGCACCCCGATAAAAGAAAGGGTACAGGTTTTTTTCCGGTACAAGACTTTACTGGAACAGCACTTAAAAGAACTGGCAGAATTGTGCAGCGAAGAAAACGGCAAAACCTACGGCGAATCAGTTGCCGAAATAGAAAAGTGTATCGAACTTACCGAGTTTGCTACTTCTTTACCGCAATTGGTGACCGGTGAAATACTTGAAGTAAGCCGTGGTGTTGAATGCAGGACAGAACATGTGCCACTTGGTGTTGTTGCATCTATCGTTCCTTTTAATTTCCCTTCAATGGTACCTAACTGGACATTACCCAATGCCATTGCACTAGGTAATTGCATGATCATGAAACCATCAGAGAAAGTTCCTTTAAGCTGCGGAAGACTGGCGGAATTATTAAAGGAGGCCGGCTTGCCCGATGGCGTTTTTAATGTGGTACATGGTGATGTTGGTATAGTGGAAGCAATTTGCGATCATCCGCATATTGAAGCCGTATCATTTGTTGGTTCTACAAAAGTTGCAAAGATCGTTTACCAAAGAGCAACTGCTAATTATAAAAGATGCCTGGCATTAGGCGGCGCAAAAAATCATTTGATGGTTTTGCCAGATGCTATTCCGGGTATGACGGCACAGAATGTTGCTGCCAGTATGAGCGGTTGTGCCGGCCAGCGTTGTATGGCAGCAAGCGCTATGATCGGTGTGGGTAATGTTGATGCCATCGTTGATAAGATCTGTGAAGAAGCTAAAAAGATAGTGCCTGGTGAAAATCTTGGAGCTGTTATCAATAAAGAAAGTAAGGAAAGAATTGAAAGATATATCGGTGAAGCAGAAAGAGACGGCGCCAAG
The DNA here is from genome assembly GCA_043782405.1 of Chitinophagaceae bacterium. Classification (GTDB taxonomy): domain Bacteria; phylum Bacteroidota; class Bacteroidia; order Chitinophagales; family Chitinophagaceae; genus Ferruginibacter. Next base: position 3,374 of record JAYWAN010000148.1, on the reverse strand, counting down.
ATCCTGGTAGATGGCCGTAATACAAAAGTAAAGGGTAAGGAAGGGGGCACTTATGTAGGTCCTACTGTTATTGATCATGTAACGCCTGGTATGAGCGTAGCAAAAGAAGAAATTTTCGGCCCGGTGATCTCTATCATACGAACGAATACCGTTGATGAAGCATTAGCCATTGAGAATGCTAACCCTTATGGCAACGCTGCAAGTGTCTTTACACAGAATGGTGGCATGGCCCGCTATATCATTGACCATGCCAGTGCAGGAATGATTGGGGTAAATGTTGGTGTACCTGTACCACGTGAACCGTTTTCTTTTGGCGGATGGAATGAAAGTAAATTTGGTGTTGGTGATATAACCGGAAAAAGCTCCATTGAATTCTGGACCAAATTAAAGAAGAGTACAACGAAGTGGAATGCCGAGGCTGGGGTAAACTGGATGAGTTAGTAATTATGAATTAAGAGTTTAGAATTACGAGTTGATCATCACTCTAATTCAAAACACTGCACTTTAAACTTATATTATGAACACAAAAACATTATCTGAATCAACAGCGATCATACAGAACAATCTGGACTATACTTTATTTAGCTGGAGCAAACAAAAAGGGATTGCACCTATTGCTGTAAAACACGCAGAAGGCGTTTATTTATATGACTATGACGATAAACGGTATATTGATTTTTCATCGGGGCTGATGAACGTGAATATTGGCCATGGTGATCAGCGTATAACCAATGCCGTAGTAAAACAGTTACAGGAAGTAGCGTATGTTACGCCGAGTTGTGTTACAAAAGTGCGTGGAGAATTGGGAAAAAAACTCGCTGAGATCTGTCCGGGTGACCTGAACAAGGCATTCTTTACATTATGCGGAGCCACCTCAATTGAAAACGCCATTAAATTGGCAAGATTGTCTACCGGAAGGCATAAAATTTTAACCCGTTATCAATCTTATCATGGCGCTTCTATCGGTGCAATGACCGCAAGCGGTGATCCACGTAAACTTCCGGTAGATGCACAGCAGGCACCCAATTTTGTCCATTTCGATCTTCCCTATTTATACCGCTGGGAATATGGCGAAGAAAACCTGTTGAAAGAAACCGTAGCACAATTAGAACGGTTGATCGCTTATGAAGGCCCGGCCAATATCGCAGCTATTTTATTGGAAGGGGAATCCGGTTCCTCAGGTTGTTTGAAATATCCTGCCGGGTATTTGAAAGCTGTTAGAGAGATCTGTAACAAACACGGTATTTTATTGATAATGGATGAAGTGATGAGTGGCTTTGGCCGTACCGGTAAATGGTTTGGTTTTCAAAATCATGATATCATTCCTGATATGATCGCCATGGCAAAGGGATTAACCTGTGGTTATCTCCCTTTCGGTTGCTTAATGGTAAGTGATAAAATTGCTGCAAAATTTGATGATACAGTATTGGCATTGGGATTAACTTATTCGGCACACCCGGTAAGTTGTGCTGCAGCCCTGGAAACACTGCAGGTATATGAGGATGATAACCTGATTGAGAATGCTGCAGTAATGGGTAAATATGTAAATGAGCAGGTGGAATTATTAAAACAAAAACATCCTTCCATTGGTGATTTCAGAAATACCGGCTTATTAGGTTGCATTGAGATGGTAAAGAACAGGATAACCAAAGAGCCTATGGCACCATTCAACGCAAAGCCGGATGAAATGACCGTGATGAATAAAGTAGCGGCTAAAATAAAAGAGCTGGGCATGTATACGTTTGTAAGATGGAATTATATTTTTATTGCACCGCCCTTATGTGTTACCAAAGAACAGATTGATGAAGGATTGGCAATCATAAGTGAAGCGATTAAGATTGCAGACGAGAACATTAGTTAAGAATTAATAGTTTAGAGTTAAGAATTTATAGTTAAGAGTTGAACGGGTGCAACTTTAAATTCTAAACGCTACATTCTAAACCAAAAAAATGCAAAAGGAACAAACTGATTCTTCTCTCATCAACGAAGACCTTGCACCCATTCCACTAAGCAAGCGTACCTGGGGAACATGGAATTACGCGGCATTGTGGATCAGCATGAGTTTGTGTATACCGACTTATATGCTGGCCAGTTCATTGATACAGGGCGGAATGAATTGGTGGCAGGCAATACTCACTATTTTTTTAGGTAATGCTATCGTTTTAATTCCAATGATATTAAATGGCCATGCGGGTGCAAAGTATGGAATCCCATTCCCGGTTTTGGCAAGAGTAAGTTTTGGAACAAAGGGCGCAAATATTCCTGCGATGTTGAGAGCTATTGTAGCATGTGGCTGGTTTGGTATCCAGACATGGATCGGTGGCGCTTCATTATATAATCTTATCAGGGCATGGAACCCTTCGATGGAAGAAATTAATGTTACAGGTTTATTTCCGCAGACTGTTCCGTTCTTATGTTTTTTCGCTTTCTGGCTACTGAATATGTTTATCGTTTATCTTGGCGTAGAAAGTATAAAAAAGTTGTTGGTATTTAAAGCCGTCTTTTTACCTGTAGCCGCACTCGCATTATTATTCTGGGCCATTAGTGCAGCGCATGGCCTGGGACCGATACTGGACCAGCCCTCAAAATTCCCCGATAGCAGTTCTTTCTTCAAATTCTTTTTTCCCGCATTAACAGGTATGGTTGGTTTCTGGGCCACACTATCATTAAATATCCCCGACTTTACCCGTTATGCCAAAAGCCAAAAGGCACAGGTAAATGGGCAGATCATTGGCCTTCCGCCATCAATGACCTTCTTTGCTTTCGTTGGTGTGGTAGTTACCTCTGCAACAGTGATCGTTTATGGAAATCCTGAATGGGATATTGTGAAACTGGCTGGTAAGTTCGAAAATAAAATGATGGTAAGCTTTGCCATGATCGGTATCATCATTTCTACGCTGGCCACCAATATAGCGGCGAATATTGTTAGTCCGGCCAATGATTTTTCCAACTTGTCCCCTCAAAAAATTAATTTCAAGACCGGCGGGTACATTACAGGCATCATTGGCATTTTAATATTTCCCTGGAAATTAATCGCGGATCCCAATGGTTATATTTTTACCTGGTTAATTTCTTATTCAAGTTTGCTGGGCCCGGTTGGCGGTATAATGATCATTGATTATTTTTTTATACGGAGAAAGAATTTAATTGCTGATGACCTGTATAAACATGGAGGAGCGTACAGTTATACAAATGGATTTAATGGCGTAGCTATTATCGCATTGCTCTGCGGTATCGTGCCTAATATCCCCGGGTTCCTGTTACAGATAAAAGTTATTTCTGCCACGGCCTTCCCCGAATGGATATCCCACTTGTATAATTATGCGTGGTTTGTTGGGTTTTTTGTAAGTGCTGTAGTATATTTAGTATTGATG
>JAYWAN010000147.1:0-29686 GCA_043782405.1 Chitinophagaceae bacterium | reverse complement strand
CGCACTCACAGGAAAAAATATTGATACCTGGCAGGATGATGCAACGGCTGCAAATGATGAAGAAGATGTGGCAGAAGCCCAATACATTAATTTATTACCCGAGGTAAAAGAAGAAATGGAAAAAGAAAACAATTCCCCCATAGGAATATTACTGATGAGTGCAGTGGTATTGGGCAGTGCAGGCTTTTTAAGATGGAGGGGGTATGTGTAGGGTATAAAAAGGTTTAAGAGCAGTTGGTTATACAGGTTTGGTGTAAGCATTCCCGTTTTCGGGAGTGCTTTTTTATTAGCAGCCATTTAAAAAAAATCCCCGTTACTAAAAGCAACGGGGTGGATAACTCAACCAAAAATCACCTTTATTTAAAAAATTATCGTTATTGTCCCGGAGGCCTGTTCCCTCTTTGTGGTCTCATCGAAGGTTCAATGGTATCCTTCCATATCTTCATTTGATCATCTGTCAAAAATTTTTTAAGCTTTTCATCTCTCGTTGCTGCCAGTTCCTGCATCTTTGCACGCATGGCATCCCTGTCTATTGTACCAGCCGCCATCATTTCTTCTCTTGCTTTATCCTGGTCTGTATAATAAGCTGTAAAAATGGAATCAATAGAAGCCATCTTTACTGCTGCCGGTTTGAAAGCACTGTCCAGTTTTTCGTGAACCGATTTTACTCTTTCTTCCACCGTTCTGCGCTGAAAGCCACCCTGCGCTTTTACAGCAACTATGCTGCCAAGTGCAAATACCAATAATACCAGTTGTTTTTTCATTTAATAAAATTTAGTGTTTATTAATTAGACGACCATTCCCGAAAAAACCGGCGGTCATTTTTTTTCTTCCGATTTTTTTCTTCCTTCTCCCCGTCTGCCTAATACTTTATAAACAAGCGAATCAAATTTAGGTTGCTGTTCCGGCGTGCATATCCGGCGTACGTCCCGTAGATGTTGAAACATGCTGATCTCAAGCAATTTTTGTTTTTCGATCGATTGCCCGGCAATACTGTTTATACAGGAATCACTGAAATCAGCCGCTGCCAGTTGCTTCAATTGGTTTTCTTTGTTTTTTCCGGCTTCCTCAAACATGGCCCTCATTTTTTCCCTGTGCTGTTTACTCAGGGTATCATATTGCTGTATCTGTTGCGGGCTGAAGCCTATTTCCTTTTGAAGAAATTCGGTCATCATTGCCTCCCTTCCGCCGTGCCCGCCTTTTTTTGGAGGACCCATAAGGAAGAACACCAGCATGGCGATATTGGTGAGCAATAAAATGACCACTGCAATTAATAATATCTTATTTTTTGAATTGGTACTCATTATGGTTCATTATTTTCAGTGTCATATAATGTGGCAACAGTGATGGAAAAATCATCTGCTGTCAGTTGCTGCTCTGCGGTAGCGGTGCTTTCGGGCGCCGAATGATCAAATGCAATGATCATGGTGTTGATCCCGATCACCAGGCAAAGCCCTGTAAAAGCTATTGCAGGGCGGGCGATAAACCTGCCGGCTTTTTCCCAACTGCTTTCCTTCATTTTGCTTAACCGGGCATTGATACGCGTAAGCAGGTAAGGCTTTGCGTTAGCCCGGTTTGTACCTTCAAGGCTGCTCAGGGCCTCATCGGTCATCTTATTGATATGGTCTTCTTTATTCATGTCAATATTTTTTATTGATCGTTATATTTTCCGCCATAATACTTATTCAATATCTTTTTCAAATTACCCTTTGCCCTTCCCATCAGGGATTCCACCGCATACAATGTAGTGTTCATTATTTCTGCAATTTCCTGGTAGCTTTGCCCTTCCAGTTTATGCAGCGTAAAAGCAATGCGCTGGTTATCGGGCAGCTGCTTTAATGCATTGAAAAGATCACTGGCGCTTTCCTTTTTTTCCAGTTTCACTCCCGGGTGATCAAATTCTACCGGGTGCAATGGCTCTTCTTCGGGGCCGCCAAACAAACTTTGTACAAAAGCAAATCTTTTTTTACGCTTTCGTTTTTTTTCGTGGTCCAGCGCCTTCGACAAAGTTATCCGGTACAGCCAGGTAGATAGCTTCGATTCGCCTTTAAAAGAACTAACGGATTGGTATACCTGCACAAAAACCTCCTGGGTGATATCATCCGCATCCTCGGGGCTTTGCACAATACCTATTGCGGTATTATAAACCATATCCTGCCATTCATCAACCAGCTTCCTAAAAGCCGATTCATCTCCCTGTTGCAGTTGTTCAACTAATTCCGGTTGGTTCAAAACAGTTTACTTTATGTCCGGTCTAAAATTACCTAAAAGCCGGGAACAAATCCTCCCGGGCGGTTACCTCCGAATTTGCCATTCGTATTGGTGGAAGGCTTTGCCACACCAAAATTCTTAAGCTTGTAAGTAAACGTGAGCATGAAATACTGTTGCAACACTTTGTTCCTTAGGTCTTCTATAAAACCAGGATCTACCGTACGGGTGATACTTTGGTTTTGTTTTAAAAGGTCAAACACGGATAATTTCAACTCCCCCGACTGGTTCTTCAGGAATTTTTTTCCAATGCCGCCATTCCATAACCAATAGCTCTGGTTGTAACCGGCACCAAGACCGCTATAAGAAGTATTGGTAATATCATTTTGTATGAACCATCCTTTTTTATCCAGAAGATTTATCTGCAGACCCGCATTCTGGGTAACATAATTCGTGTTCTGTGTTACATCCAGTGAGTTCTTTGTTTTGGAGAAAGCCGCACTATAGGAAATATTAAAATCCACATACTGGCTGATATTACTGGCGAGGCCTATACCGGTATTGTAGGTATAATTATTTGAAATGCTATTGTTATTATTCACTAAACCCGGGATCTTGGAATAAGTGATGCCCCCGTTTATGTTAAGATTGGATTTAATGAACTTCAATGGTGTGGCAAAAGTTAAGAAAGACCTTACACTCGTATACCCGTTCAGGTTAACCGGCTTGGATAACTGTGAACCTTTATATAGTGTAATGGTGCTGCTGAGTGCCGAATCTGATTTTGCCAGGTAGGTAGCATTGGCTACATAATTATTGGCCTGTTGTAAAAACACATTGGCAAAAAAACTGGCCCCTTTCTTGGTATCGGTATAAGTATACCTTGTACTAAGGGTGTTGCTTACCTGTTGTTTAAGATCGGGATTACCGCTGGTTACCAATAAAGTATTGCTGTTATCAATTACATTTTGCAATTGGCTGATCGAAGGAGGATTGGTTGATGCCCTGTACATGACGTTGATCGTACTTTTTGTTGATATTTTTTTACGCCACATCAAATTGGGTAATATATTATTGAATGAAGCATTAACCGTAAGTGCTTTGGGAAATACCTGGTCGCTGTTCAGTTCAAGGTATTTATAATTCAAGCCAACGGCAAACATATTGTCCCTGTCGCCCAGCCGGTAACTGACACCCGCACTTTGTGATGAGGTGGTATTGTTGAACTTATTGGAATAGCCTGTATCAAACAAAGAATATTTATTGATGGCATTATCATAATTAAACACTTCCTGGTCTGATTTATTCCTGGAAACAGAAGGCGTATAATTCAGTTGTAACTGCCCTTTTTTGCCTATCGGCTCTGTATAAACGAGAGAAGCGCTATAGGTTGAGCCATTCACTATCTGGTCCTTGAACTGGTCGGTATTCACATTGCGTGTACCCGTAGAATCAAAGTATTGGTTGGCCGAATTAAGATAGGTATCACCGGCTTTATGGTTATACCCAGCGCTCAGGTTAAGTGATATGGTCCTCCCTTTTTTGGCAAAAGCGTGCCTGAACAATAAATTGTTATTCGAGTTGTAGCCGGATGTATTAACATTCGTAGTGCTTTTGCTGGAGCTGAGTATATTGGTTGCCGTTAAAAAATTTAGCCCGTCGATATTTTTAGAAGAGCTGTTCTTTTGGTAACTCAGGCTCGGTGAGAATATGATCGAGTTCTTTTCGTCGATCTTATATTCCATCCTTAAATTAACCCGGTGGTTATAATTTTTTGATGAAGACAGGTCTGTTTCATTATAAAACTGGTCGCTGGAGTTTTTGATGAAATACTGGGTATTTGAACTCTGGTCATTATTGGTATTGCTGTTATTGAAAAAATAGCTACCCGATACCGTTAGTTTTTTACCCCATAGGTCAGAATAATTGATACCAAATGCATTGGTAGCGCTGATACCGCTTTGCTGGCCAACCAAAAAATTATTTCCGCCACCACCAAAGCTTCCTCCTCCGCCACCACCAAAATTACCGCCGCCCCTTCCTCCACCACCACGGCCTCCGCCTCCGCTACGGCCACCGCCACTGCTGGTTACGCCTAAAAGGTCTTCGGAAGAAAAATTCTGTTGGTTGATATTGTTGAATAATCCAACCAATGATATCCTGCGGTCCTTCTTGAAAAAACTCACATTGCCACCTGCGCTGTACCGGTTATCGGTGCCGTACCCGGCATACATTCTCCCAAACTGACCATTACGCATACCCGATTTTGTGACAATATTGATCGCCTTGGTGCTGTTGCCGTCATCAAATCCGGTAAACGCTGCCTGGTCGCTCAGTTTATCGAATACCTGTATCTTATCAATAACATCTGCAAGTAAATTCCTTAGTGCTGCCGTTGCATCATCCCCGAAAAAATCACGGCCATCCACGGTAACTTTTTTCACCTGGTCGCCCATCGTGGTTACATTACCCGACTTATCAATAACGAGCCCGGGTAATTTTTTTATCAGGTCTTCTGCTGTTGCATCAGGATTAACTTTGTACTGGCTGGCACTGAATTCAGTGGTATCCACTTTTTGTCTTACAGGTGCCGCTTTGGCTACAACGGTTACACCCTGCAATTCGGTAGATATTTTGGATACGGGTATAACAATGGGATCTTTATTGCTGGCCTGCAGGTTAATTTTTTGTTCAATCTTCTCATACCCGCTATAACTCACTTTAAGTACATAAACCCCTGCTGATAAACCGTTGAACTCAAAACTTCCTTTTGAATCGGTGACTTTATTCTTCTTTTGGGTAGAGTCCTTCTGCAGCGAAAGGCTTAATGAAGCACCTGCTAAAGCCGATTTATCAGTTTTATCGGTGAGTTTTCCTTTAAGGACGATACTTTGGCTGCTAACTATTCCGGCAAAAAGGCTGAAAATTAATATGAACAATGTTTTCTTAACTATAAATTTTGGTTGCATAGTAGATTAGACGACGGCATAGGAAAAAACAGGCGCATTGATCATCTTTTTTATTTGCACACAGGGATAGTATTGCCCTAAAGGCTGATAGTCAATAATAAGTATCTTTAAATAACCAACTTATGTGCAGCGAATCTATCATAACCATTACCATGAACCCGGCCATTGACAAAAGTGCAATGGTTGATAAGATTATCCCCGAAGCAAAATTACGATGCTCATCAGTTAAGAATGAACCAGGTGGAGGCGGTATCAATGTTTCAAAGGCTTTAAGCAGATTGGGAATGGATTCATTAGCAGTATTTATTGCCGGCGGGCATAATGGAAACCTTTTGCAAGACCTGTTAAGCCAACAAAAAATGGCCTGCCGGGTAATTGCCGTTGATGCAGAAACAAGGGAGAATTTTATCGTGCTGGAATCTTTCACCAATAACCAATACCGGTTCAATATACAGGCATCACGGGCAAACCCTTCAGCGGCGGGTGATTGTCTTGATCTATTACGAAATTTAAAAACAAAGCCTTCGTTCGTTATTGCCAGCGGGAGCCTGCCGGATGGTGTTCCGGAAAATTTTTATGCTGATGTTGCAAAATGGGCGGGGTCGGTAAATGCAAAATTCATTTTAGATACATCCGGCAAACCATTACAACTGGCCGCGAATGAAAAAATTTTTTTACTAAAGCCCAATTTATCAGAATTGCGCCAGCTTGCAGGAAGAGCCGAATTATCGAAAGAAGATGCGATCGCTGCAGCACAAAAGGTCATCAGCACCGGTAATTGCGAAGTGGTCGTTGTTTCATTGGGTGCTGAAGGTGCACTACTGGTTACAAAAGACCTGCATGAATTTATTGCAGCACCCAATGTAAAAAAACAAAGCACTGTGGGTGCCGGGGACAGCATGGTGGCAGGGATGGTATATATGTTATCACAACACAAAACCCTGCAGGAAATGATACGGTTTGGGGTAGCCTGCGGCACAGCGGCTACGATGAACCCGGGTACAGAGCTATTTCATGTTGCTGATGCAAATAATTTATATGAGCAGCTAAAGCGTATTTTATAAATTATTTTGGTTTTAATAAAGCGGTCAATGGCCATAGTAGATTATCTTTGCTGCCCAATAAACAATATATCATGGATTATAATAAATTAGTTTCTGTAACCGGTTTAAGTGGTTTATTTGAGTTACTCTCGTCCAAGGCTGATGGTGGTGTGGTACGTTCCCTTGAAGATAAAACCACCAAATTTGTAAGTACCCGCATTCATAATTTTTCGCACCTAGAAAGCATTGAGGTTTTTACCACAACGGATAATGTGAACCTGGTAGATGTTTTTACAGCTATGAAAAACAGTGCCGAAAAATTACCCGATGCCAAGGCTGATACAAAAGCGATCAAAAATTATTTTGAAAAAGTTTACCCAACAATGGATTTCGAAAGGGTATATGCCAGTGATATGAAGAAAATGCTGAAATGGTTTGAGGTTTTAGAGGCGAATGGTGTGGAAATAAAATTATCTGAAGAGGTGGAAGGCAACACAGCCGATGCCTCTACAGCAAAAGCCAAACCTGTAGCAACCAAAACCGCCGCAGTGAATAATGCACCAGCAAGAAAGATAAACACGCCTAGGAAAATGGCTTAACATGGAGCCTGCCAACTGGCACTGATAACAGGGGTAAAACCGGTCAACCCAAATTTTAGATATTTCAAATCCTGTCATGGTATCATTACTGTGGCAGGATTTTAAGTTTAATAATTTACAATCATGTATACAGCAGATATAAAAAAATTGCCCCGTCATTTTGTTCCCGAAGATTTTGTTGTGAGCAACTGGGAAAGCCTTGAACCCTTTTTTAAAAACTTGTTGGAAAGAAATATTGACACCAGGGAAGGCCTTGAGCAGTGGCTGAAAGACCAGAGTGAACTGGAAGCGATAGTAAATGAAGATGCCTGCTGGCGGCAGATAAAGATGACCTGTGATACAGAGAACAAATCACTGGAAGAGGCTTTTAACTTTTTTTGCCTTGAGATACAACCGAAAATCCAACCTTATTCCGATGCGCTCAACAAGAAACTGGTGAACCATCCCCTGGCCGGTGAATTGGCTGTTGACAAATATTTCACCTATCTCCGCAGTGTACATAAGAACATTGATTTATTCAGGGAAGAAAACATCCCCCTGCAGGCCGAGCTATCGGTGATGCAACAGCAGTTTGGCGTTATATCAGGTAAGATGACCGTAAATGTTAACGGAGAGGAGTATACGCTGCAACAGGCCGCTAAATTCCTGGAAAACCATGATCGCAGCATGAGAGAGGAAGTATACAGGAAGATCAATGAAAGAAGGTTGCAGGACGGGGCTGCGTTGGATACATTGTATGACCAGCTGATTGAGAAGCGCAATAAAGAAGCGCTTAATGCAGGCTTCTCCAATTACAGGGATTACCGTTTTAAAGAACTGGGGCGTTTTGATTATACAAAAGAAGATTGTTATGCTTTTCATGACGCAGTGAAACAACATGTATTGCCCCTGGTGAGTATCATCCATAAAAGAAAAAAAGAAAAGCTTGGTGTAGATGTCTTACGCCCATGGGATATTGAAGCAGAACCCGAAGCAACAACACCGCTCCACCCTTTTACCACAAGCGATGAATTAATTAATAAGTCGATTGAATGTTTTACAAAGCTGCGGCCTTTTTTTGGTGAATGCCTTAAAAAAATGCAGGAACTAAAACACCTCGACCTGGAAAGCAGGATGGGCAAGGCTCCCGGTGGATACAACTGCCCGCTTGCAGAAAGTGGCGCCCCTTTTATTTTTATGAATGCTGCCGGGCAAATGCATGATGTGACCACGATGGTGCATGAGGGCGGTCATGCAGTACATTCCTTCCTGGCGCATCATTTGGAATTGAATGGCTTTAAAGAGTACCCTATGGAAATTGCCGAAGTGGCCAGCATGTCGATGGAATTATTCAGCATGGATGAATGGGATACTTTTTTTGATAATGCAGCAGACCTTAACAGGGCCAAAGAACACCAGCTGGAAAGAGTGATCACTATTTTTCCCTGGATAGCGGTCATTGATAAATTTCAACACTGGGTATACGAACATCCTGCACACACACATGAGGAACGTACCGCAAAATGGAATGAGATACTGAATGAGTTTGAAGATGGTGTTATTGATTACAGCGGACTGGAAAAATACAGGAGCAATGCCTGGCAACGCCAGTTACATTTATTTGAAGTGCCTTTTTATTATATAGAATATGGTATTGCGCAATTGGGCGCCATCGGTATGTGGATGCAGTTTAAAGAAAACAGGCAATTGGCGATGGACAATTATTGCAAAGCACTTGCATTAGGTGGTACAAAAACATTACCGCAGCTTTTTGAAACTGCAGGGCTGCAATTCGACTTCAGTCCTGAAAAAATAAAAGTGCTGATGGAGTTTGTTGAAAAGGAAATGAAAAATTAAATTTTCATTTCTTTCACATCTTTATTTTTTAAAAATTTATTTACAGTCATCGCAAATACCATTCACCACCATCTCTGCATGTTTGGGCTTAAACCCTTTTGGTAGTTTCACTTCGGGAACAGTAACATCATCGAGACAAATTGTTTTATTGCATTTTTCGCAGATAAAATGTACGTGGTTATCGTGGTGATGGCCCTGTTCACAATTATCCTTGCACAAAGCGTATAAAATGGAGTTATCGGTGGTAGGTATGTTATGAATGATACCTTTATCCACAAAGGTTTGTAGTGTACGGTACACCGTTACCCTATCAAAAGCGCCATCGGTATTTTTTTCAATATCGGAATGGGCCAATGCACCGGGGCTATTTAAAAACAATTCCAGTATTTTTTTACGCCCTGCTGTAACACTGAGCTGGTTCTTCTTTAAAATATCCAGGAGGTCTCCCATTGTAATTGATTTTAACTGGGGTTATTGCTAAACCCGTTCATAAAACGTGGGTGGTCAATTTTTTCTTTCAGCAGGCCTTTGATATCTTCCAGTAATTTCTCTATCTCGTCTCCTTTTAATCCATCATAAATACCCCTTACCCTGCGCTGCTTATCTACCAATGCAAAAAATTGTGTATGGATAAACTGGTCGGCAATATTCTGCATAGAATCGGGTTTATTATTATCGATCATATAACCCTGCCTGGCCATTTTATATAAAGCTGTTTTATCTCCTGTAACAAAGTTCCAGTTGGGATTGGTTATTGCCGATCCCGGGGTCCCCGGTTCAATTTTATAGGACCCGTCTTCATTTTTCACCAGTTTCCCATTAATCATCTTTTCTTCATACGCTTTTAGTAAAGGAACCGAATCCGTTTCGGGCATACAGGTATGGGAAAGGATCATAAAACCCTGTTCTTCTCTGTAAGCATCAAATACCCTGCGCATATTTGCATTCATTTTAGGGCAGATGCCTTTGCAGGTAGTAAAAAAAAATTCTGCCACATAAACTTTTCCGTCAACATCTTTCCCCGTGATCGTTTTACCATCCTGGTTGGTAAAAGAAAAATCCTGCACATCCGCATTGATCACTGCCAGTGGTGATTTAGACAAATCTTCGTCCTTAAACACAAAAAACCAGAATGCAATGATCAAGGCTGCAAAAAAGCCGCCATACAACAATATCTTTCCCCGCATACTTTATAATTTACTGCAAATTTACACCCGCTATGCTTTTAAATTGCGGTAGATGACAAAACTTGCAACCTTATTGCAAATATATTATCTTTGCGGGCTAATTAGTATGAAGATAAAGTTAAACTGGGACGCTATGGGCATTGCTACTTCGATCGCTTGTGCCATTCATTGCGCCTTATTGCCAATAGTGATGAGCAGCCTTCCTGTCTTTGGTATCAACATCATCCATAATTCATTCTTTGAATGGGGAATGATCGTGCTGGCCTTTGTAGTAGGTTCTTATTCATTATTTCATGGTTATGTAAAACATCACCGTTCACTTATCCCTGTACTTATTTTTTCCACCGGTTTTATTTTTCTTGTCTTAAAACAGCTTTATCAACCATTGGAATATTGGTTCTTAACGATCGCTGTTACCTTGATAATCATTGCGCATCTTTATAATTACCGTCTTTGCCACCAGAGCAAATGTGCTTCTCCGCATCATAAACACTAGCCCGCTAAAGGCGACTTATGTAATAGGCTTCAAATGAATTAAAGAATTATTATCTTGTTGTATTAATAATATAACAATGAAAGGCTTTGTCATTTTATGCACGGTGATCATTTTCTTTAATAACCCTGTATCAGCTCAGCAAAAAGATGCAAAGGCCATCCGCAATGCCATGAATGAACAACTGGCAGCCTGGAATGCAGGTGATATCGACAGGTTCATGGGTACTTATTGGTCCGATGATTCTTTAATGTTCATTGGCAAAAGCGGTGTTACCTATGGCTGGAAAAAAACACTGGAAAATTATAAAAAAGGTTATCCCGATACTGCTGCGATGGGCAAACTGGATTTCACGATCCTGCAGGTAAAACGCTTATCGGCTATTCATTTCTTTGTAGTGGGTAAGTGGCATTTGGCGCGGAGTATTGGCGATGTGGGTGGCGCTTTTACTTTACTCTTCCAAAAAATAAAAGGCAGATGGGTGATCGTGGCGGATCACAGCAGTTAGAAAAAAGCCGTTATGGATAAGTAGCCAGTTTCCTGAAGATGTATTTACTGCAAAAAAAGTATGCCGCTACTAACCCAACTGCAGATGCTGCTATATCATTATAATCAAACGTTCGCCCAAAGACGGGTATCAATTGCAGGCATTCATTTATTACCAGCAATCCAAAAAACACGAGGCAAAACAGCCTGAGTTGTTTGTCATCATGCAGGTTGATATACCTGTTGAGGAACAAATAGCAACCGAATGGCAAAAGAAAAGCCCCTAAGAGATTAGGTGCGATACCGAGTAAAAATTTTACCGGTTGTGAAAAATGAAAATGAGGTCTGATCCACCATTTTATCCCTTCAATGATAACAGCTCCTGAAATAAGTGTACACTTACAGAAATTTCTCAGCGTCATGATGTTTTTGTTGATTTCCCATTAAAAGTAATAAAATTTTTCAACCAGCGAATAAGTGTTAGAGGGTATATTATCGTTGTCCGGGCCTGGTAGCGATCCTTATAATTTCCATTTACGCACCAGGTGTACGATGAGTACGGCCAGTGTGATCAAAAAGAAAGCATAATAAAGATAATTGGCCCAGTTGGGGCGGTCTTCAAAAAATGCATATCCCTTATAAATACCAATGAAAACATTCACCAGCATCCATAACAATACCAGGGAGATAGTTTGCATTATCCTTATCAGAAAAGCCTTTGTTTCTGATTCTACTCCCATAGCAAATGATTTGAAGTGTAAGGTCGGCCTTTGCTGTTAAACAGGAAAATTTCCTGTTCATTTCAGTAACAGTTTCCCGAAAGCCAGGCTATCTCCGTTAAATACATTAAAATCCACACTGGCATCTATTCCGTTCACGTGACCATTTTCATTGTGCTGCCAGAATATCCAGTTACGCTGGATGCGTGGCCTGTCCTGCACCAGGTAATGCGCCACCCACAACGGGTAATCGTCGAATTTTCCGGCTAAAAAATTTTCATAAAAATCAACATTGGTATAAATGATGGGTTTCACTTTATAAAATTGCTCCACCATGATGAGCCAGTCTTTTACCCGTTGCTGTATATCTTCCGCAGCCGCACCATTGGTTGTTTCAATATCAAGCACAGGTGGCAGATCGCCTTTTTGAAGATCGATGGTTTCAATAAAATTTTCTGCCTGTGCTTTGCCGCTCTTACTGGAAATAAAAAAATGATAGGCTCCCCTGGGAATACCTGCCTGCTTTGCATTAAACCAGTTACGGCGAAAAGTATTATCCACTCTTCCCAATCCTTCCGTTGCTTTTATGAAAGCGAAGCCTATCCTTACGTTTTTCACCTGCATGGCTTTTACTGCTTCCCAGTCAATATTGTCCTGGTGATGGCTTACATCAATACCATGCATTAAAAAATTCACAGGGATATCAATACCGAATGCGGGGTAACGGACAAATTTTGGCCGGTTAAGGTAACGGGTAATATAAAAGATCGCTGTGGCGGCAACGGCCAGCAGCAGCATGGGTAGGGCAAAGAACCTGAAAATATTTTTTTTAGTGGTTGTCAAGGGGAAATATATACCACAGGGGCATGATACAAATTTGCAACAAATGCAATTCTTTTTTCTATAAATTTTTGATAAATAATTTTACTTCACCAGTTTTTTTATGAACTTAATATCATTTCCTGCCTTTATGCGTAAAGTATATTCGCCCGTTGCAAGATTTGATGTGGGTACTTCAATAAAATCCGAGCCGTTGATAAGGTTGATGTTTTTTGCATACACCAGTTGTCCTGCTGCATTGTACAAATTGAGACTGGCCGATGAAGCAGCGAGGCTTTGCAGGTAAATATTGAACTTGTCTGTTACCGGATTGGGATATACCTGGATTAAAGCCGTTGTGCTCAACGCTAGTTTGACAGTTGTGTTGTTTTTTGTTACCAGCCAGTAATCCGGATCTATTAAAACCGTATCGGCAATAAAACCAATATTACGGATAAAGGTTTCGCCATTAGTTTTATTATCTATTACAATTGTTTTTTCCTGCGAAGCATTTTTAAATTTCAATGCAACGGGTAATTCGAAGAAATCAACTGAGGGGTGAGATGTGGTCTGGTTCATTCTTATCTTCACATTACTACTGCCTATCTGCGTCCATTCTACTCTGTAAGTAGGATAACCCTGGCCCCTGAACCAGTCTTTAAAAAATTCGGTAAGGTTTTGTCCGCTCGCCTGTTCAAGATTTCTTTGCAGGTCGGCGGTTTTGGCAAAGCCATAAATCACTTTAGGGTCTTTCTGGTATTGACGCAAGCCATTAAGAAAAACACTATCGCCCAGTTTCCATCTTAGCATGTACAACAGGTACGAACCTTTATTATAACTGAGCCTGCCATCAAATATTCTTCCAACACTTGTAGTGTCATCCACCCATACCGATCCACCGGGCTGTGAAGTGATACTGTTAAGTACGCTTTTACGATTATTGATAGTACTTGCCGGATATTTATTTTCCCAGTAAAAACTGGCCAGGTAGGTAGCAAAACCTTCGTTAAGCCAGATGTCTTCCCAGCTTGCACAAGTGATCTTATCACCAAACCATTGATGGCCCAGTTCATGGGCGATCAATCCTTCGTTAATGGAAACCACAAAGGTTGAAGTCTGGTGTTCCATACCTCCGCCCCAGCCAAATTGGACGTGGCCGTATTTTTCTTTAATAAAAGGGTAATCGCCAAAATTATTATGATACAATTGCAGTGCATTCAACACATTTTGTGTGCCGCTCTGGAAAGAAGTAAGATTTTCCGGGTAACAGAATGTTTGCATCGGCAGAGTGGTGCCGCCTAATTGAACAGTATTATTAAATACCGAAAAATTAGTTACGGCAAAACAAACCAGGTATGTAGCAATAGGATAACGGTGTTTCCACCAGGTGAGTTTTTTTGTTCCTCCTGCGATCAGCGTTTCACTTTGCAATAAACCATTGGCGGCGGCCTTATAAGCAGCGGGACAGGTTACAAGAATATCGATAGAATCTGCTTTATCATCCAGCCCGTTCTTACAGGGCCACCAGTCGCGGCTGCCATAAGGCTCGCTCAGCGTCCATATAACGGGAACGCCTGCATGCGTCGTTTGAACAAATGAACCAAAGCCCGTATTGGCAGGTGCACCTTTGTAGTAAATACTTACAGAATCAAGCGCACCTGCATTAATAGTAACAGGGAAATTAACCAGCAATACATTATTGCCCTGTAGCTTCGTTAAAACGGTGTTGCGTTGCTTAACGCTGTCAACAGCAAGGCTGCTCATGAGGTCAAATGAAATTGAATTGGCAGAAACGGCTGTAACAAAATAAACGGTCACTTTGCCCGTGATATAATAAGCAGCGGGGTCCACTTCCCATTCGCAGCGGTAATACTTTACATCAAAATTATCAGCTGCCAGTGTGCGGTTGGCGGTATTGTTAAGGTGGCCGTGGCCAAGCCTTTCCATCCTGGCGATCTCTTCTGTAGATTTACAAAAATTATCGGGGCCCTGTGCCGAAGCCTTTAAACAAAACAATAAGATAAACACTACGGTTATACGCATATAGAGCGGGTTTAATAGATCAATCAAGTTTCACCAGGTCTTTTTTCAGCACATAGCCGGTGGTGACCTGTTCTTTAGCGCCTTCGAAATTCACCTCTACAAAATTTTTAAATTCCCTGAGGCCTGTAACACTGTTTCCTTTAAGTAAATAGCCTTTTCTTGGTTTGTTTCCCAATCTAGGCGCATCGTAAAAAAATGTTTTGGCGGCAGTTACCCTCCATTTGGTTTCTGCATATTGTGATGAATTGCTGAATTTATCAACTGGCACTTCGCCCAGCTCCAACTCTTCTATCGTAACTTCTTTAGTAGTTGTTTCCGGATCGCCGGTTTGGTAACTGAGTTGTTTTTCATTCACCAGGTACCAGTTGTTTTTTACAGGTTTATAAACAAAACGGTAGGTAGAGCCCCAACGCCAGCTGCTTCCACCGTAAAACCGGATGGTAAATCCATTTTTGGTTATCGTTGTACTCTCGTATGGATCGCCGAATACACCACCACATTTACTGCATAATACGAGGCTGTCATTTTGTAACGATTTTGCCAATTTTCCATTGGCTTGTCTTATCAATATCAAAAACGGACGTGGTAGGTCAAAATCACTCGTCGTATCTTCTCCTAATCGTTTTAAAATTAAAATGGCGTCTGGCTTTTTGTCCCCATTCAGGTCGCCGGTAATATAATCCAGCATTTCCTGCCCTTTTAATACAAAGGATTTGGCTTCAGCGGGCAGGGTTTTTGTCTGCGCAATTGAAGACAGGGTTAACACCGAAAACAAGGCTATAGCAAGGTGTTTAGTCATAGCATTTTTTATGTAATATAAAATAAATCGCACGCATCGCAAACAATTATAAAACTAACTTTGCCTCATGCCGCAGTTCAACTGGAATGACAGTAAAAATTTATTGAGCAAACTTACCATCAGGCGTTTCTGGAATGGTACGAAAGTGCTGAGCAGTTTTTACCTGGGCCGTTTATTAAGGCGGCCTTTGCAATGGGGCTTCCCGGTTTCTGTTTCTTTTGAACCCACCACCAGTTGCAATCTTCGCTGCCCCGAGTGCCCCAGCGGCTTAAGGGCTTTTACAAGGCCAACCGGTATGCTGGAAAATGATTTTTTTAAAAATACCATTGACGAGATACACAAAGAATTACTCTACCTCATTTTTTATTTCCAGGGTGAGCCTTACCTGAATCCGTCTTTTTTGGAAATGGTAAAATATGCGCATGATAAAAAAATCTATACCGCTACATCCACTAATGCTCATTACCTCACTGATGAAATGGCAAAAAAAACCGTGGAGAGTGGTTTAGACCGTCTCATTATTTCCATCGATGGCGCTACACAGGATGTTTACCAACAGTACCGCGTAGGTGGTAACCTCGAAAAAGTATTAGAAGGCACCAGGAATATCATCAAGTGGAAAAGGGCTTTAAAAAGTAAAACACCTTTCGTCTTCTTTCAGTTTTTGGTTGTTAAGCCTAATGAGCACCAGGTTGAATCAATAAAAAAACTTGCAAAAGAAACCGGGATAGATGAAGTGCGTTTTAAAACGGCGCAGGTATATGAATATGAAACAGATCCTAACCAACTCATCCCTTCAACAGATAAATTCAGCCGCTATAAAAAAAATGCGGATGGCACTTACCGTGCAAAAAATAAATTAGCCAATCATTGCTGGAAATTGCAACACGCCAATGTAATTACCTGGGATGGGCTGGTAGTACCTTGTTGTTTTGATAAAGATGCCACGCACCAGTTAGGTAATTTAAAAAACCAGTCCTTTAAAGAGATATGGCAAAATAATAATTACAAACAGTTTCGACACGAGTTAATGAAAAGCCGGAAAAATATTGATATTTGCGCTAATTGCAGCGAAGGCGTATCGGTATGGAAAGATTAAGAAGGTATTAATGTATTGCCTATCGCTAATTGTCAATTTTTATTTATGCCAACAACATTCAACAACCGGCTCAGGCAGATCATACTGTTGGTATTGATCATATTGCTGGCCGTGCTATTGTTGAATCAATTGTATATTTTTCTTCCGGGATTTTTAGGTGCCATCACTTTATATATCTTATTAAGGGAGACTTATTTTAATCTTACCATTAAAAAGAACTGGAACAAAACGGGTACGGCTTTAGTTTTTATCCTCGTCAGCCTCCTGCTTATC
Organism: Chitinophagaceae bacterium; assembly: GCA_043782405.1. Taxonomy (GTDB): domain Bacteria; phylum Bacteroidota; class Bacteroidia; order Chitinophagales; family Chitinophagaceae; genus Ferruginibacter. Next base: position 13,113 of record JAYWAN010000147.1, on the reverse strand, counting down.
GCATTGCCCCTGTATTTTGCCTTCCAGCTTATTTCAGTTAAAGTGGCCGCTATCCTCAGCAATCCCCTGGAATTATTGAAAGGGGCAAAATTGATCGGTTCAAAAATTTATGACCTTACCGGCATACAATTACTCACTGATGAAAATTTACTGGCTTTTCAGAAAAAAGCCGCTACCATCATCCCCACATTGCTCAATAGCTCGGCAAGTATACTCAGTAATTTTGCCATCATGTTTTTCTTATTATATTTTTTATTAAAAAGCGGCAAGCTGGTAGAAGGGTTTCTGGGACAATTTATTCCGCTTAAAGCAGAGAACGTAGACCGGCTGGGCAGGGAAACCAAGAATATCATCAAGGCAAATGCCATTGGCATACCGGTACTGGCCATAATACAAGGGCTTGTTGCTACCATCGGGTATTGGATATTTGGGGTACAGGATTTTGGTTTATGGGGTTTTTTAACGGGCATATTTTCAATGGTGCCGATTGTTGGTACTGCAATCATCTGGTTACCACTTACTGCTTACCTGTATGCTGTCAATCAAACCGGCAATGCGATTGGTTTACTCGTTTATGCCGTGGTACTGGTCACCAATATTGATTATGTGGTAAGGCTTACATTGCTTAAGAAATTTATTAATGTTCATCCGCTGGTTACTGTATTCGGTGTGATCATTGGTATTGGCCTGTTTGGGTTTTGGGGTGTTATATTTGGTCCGTTACTGATCAGCTATTTTATTATATTGGTAAATATATATATGAATGAGTTTGGTGCTTTAACAGACGAATTGAAATAACAGCACCGGATAAAAAAATCACTATTGATCTATGAGTCTCGAAAAAGATATCAATCAGTCCAGGTTCCGTAACGAACACCAGAAGTCCATCATCAACCTGATTTATACTTATAACTGGGTGAATGAAAAGATGAAGGTCTTTTTTGAAAGGCTTGATATTACCAGTCAGCAATTCAACATACTGCGCATACTGAGAGGTGCCGGCCAACCCTTGTCCACCCTTCAGATACGGCAACGCATGCTCGATAAAATGAGTGATACCAGCCGTATTGTTGACCGGCTCATCATAAAAGGCCTGGTAAAAAAAATTATTTGTAAGGCTGATAAACGCCTTGTAGACATCAGTATCACCGACAAAGGGAAAAAATTACTGGAGAAAGCAGATAAATACGAACTTGAGATGGATGCTGTTTTTGGCAATCTTTCCGAAACAGAAGTTAAAACGCTTAATAAATTATTAGACAAGGCCCGCCAGTCGGATCAATAATCATATATGATGAATATGCTTCCCCGCTCTATATCCCTGCTCCGTAAAAAATTATTTATTGCTTATTGCCTGTTGCCTGTTGCTTTATTTGCACAAAAAAAGCCCGAGTTCCGCGGCGTATGGGTAGCTACGGTAGATAATATTGACTGGCCCTCAAAAGGGAATTATAATTCCGATTCACAGAAAGTGGAATTTATCAAACTGCTCGACATGCACAAGCGCAATGGGATGAATGCAATGATCGTACAGGTACGCCCTGCAGCCGACGCTTTCTTCCCTTCATCCTATGAGCCCTGGAGCGAATGGCTTACCGGGAAACAGGGATTGCCGCCACAACCTTATTACGACCCGTTGGAATTCATGATAACTGAAACGCATAAACGAGGAATGGAGTTTCATGCCTGGATGAACCCTTACCGGGCCGAGTTCAGTATTGGCCGTTCTTCGATTGCTGCCACACATATCACCCGTATTCATCCTGATTGGTTTTTAACCTATGGGGAGAAAAGATATTTCGACCCCGGCAATAAAGAAGTGCAGCAGTATGTAACCAATCTGGTGAAAGATGTGGTAAGCCGGTATAATGTAGACGCCATTCATTTTGATGATTATTTTTATCCTTACCGCATAGCCGGAAAAGAATTTCCTGATAATACAAAATACCTGCAATACGGTAATGGGCTCAATAAAGATGACTGGAGAAGGAGCAATGTGGACTCCATTATTTTAATGTTGAGTAAAGCCATAAAAAAAGAAAATAAAAATTGCCGCTTTGGCATCAGCCCCTTTGGCGTGTGGCGCAATGAGGATAAGGATTCTGTTAATGGAAGCAAAACAAAAGCCGGCCAGACAAATTATGATGACCTTTATGCTGATATTTTATTATGGCTAAAAAATGGCTGGATAGATTATGTGGCACCACAATTATATTGGGAGTTTGGGCACAAAGCGGCGCCCTATGAAGTATTGATCGACTGGTGGGGAAAGCACACTTTCGGCAAAGCCTGCTATATCGGATTGGGTATTTACAGGGCCAATTCTAACACTGCCTGGAAAGACCTGACTCAAATTCCCCGGCAAATAACCGCTTTACGTAATACCCCAAACATACAAGGCATGATATTCTTCAGCAGCAAAACCTTCGATAAGAACCCCAATGGATGGAATGACAGTTTAAGGTTGAATTATTTTAAATATCCTGTCAGCCCCCGATAATAATACGCCAGTCATATCACTTGCTTAATTTTTTATCTACCTTTGCAATTATTAATTTTTAATTAATTTATATGCCGGGTCTTGAATTTTTTGGCGTAGAAGAACGCAAAGAACTAAATGATGTGATAGAAACAGGTATCCTTATGCGCTATGGTTTTGATGGGCCACGCAAGGGGATCTGGAAAGCAAAAGAACTGGAAGAGGCCATTTGCAAAACCTTTGGCTGTAAACATGCACAACTGGTAAGTAGCGGTACCGGTGCCTTAACTGCTGCAATGAGCGCCCTTGGTATTGGCTATGGTGATGAAGTGATTCTTCCCTCTTTCACTTTTGTAGCAAGTTTTGAAGCCGTGCTTAGCGTGGGTGCGATACCGGTATTTGTAGATGTGGATGATACTTTAACATTGGACCCGGTTGCAGTTAAAAATGCGCTAACCTCAAAAACAAAATGCATCATGCCCGTACACATGTGCGGTAGTATGGCAGACCTTGATGCATTACAGTCAATTTGTGCAGAACATAAACTGATCTTACTGGAAGATGCCTGCCAGAGTATTGGTGGGTCTTATAAGGGTAAAATGCTGGGCACTATCGGTGATGCCGGAACATTCAGTTTTGATTTTGTAAAAACCATTACCTGTGCCGAAGGTGGCGTTGTAATGACCAACCGCGACGATGTGTTTATTGCAACAGATGGCTACAGCGATCATGGCCACGATCATAAAGGTGCCGACAGGGGCGCCGATCTTCACCCCTTTATCGGTTACAATTTCAGGATAAGCGAATTGCACGCTGCAGTTGGACTTGGGCAGATAAAAAAACTGGATACGTTCTTATCCATTCAAAAAAAGAATCATGCTGCATTAAAAAAAATATTGTCTGCAATACCGGAAATATCTTTCAGGAGGATTCTGGATGAGGCAGGCGACAGCTGTACTTTCTTGAGCTGGTTCCTGCCAACAGAAGAAATTACAAGGGCTGTAGTTGCCGAAATGAAAGCACAGGGAATCATAGCTGGTAACTTTTACTGGTATGATAATAACTGGCATTATATCCGCAAATGGGACCACCTGAAAAACTCCATTACTTTAAACGCCCTTCATCCCGATCTGAAAGCTGCGGTAATGCACCATGCCAATAAAGATTTTAGTGTAAGCGATGCCGTAATGAGCCGTTGTGTTTCCACTGCTATTGGTTTGTTATGGACAGATGAGCAAATACAAACAAAGGGAGAACAAATGGCGAATGTGATAAAAAAGATATTGAGTGAACAGCACGCTGCTGTATAGATGAGTTGTTCAAAATTTAATTAAGGCAGCGTTTAATACCGCTGACTTATTGTTTATAACCTGTATTTGGTTTCCCTTCCATCCAGTCACATTGCTGCACAGTTCCCAAACGAAATTTAAAAGGGATCTTTGTTGCCCTTTCAAATCTTATTTCCTGTTTACAGAAGAACCCGAGTTGCGAAGCATAAAAATTTGGCGCTACCGTAGTTTTGATGCTTTGTATTGAACCTTGTTGCCGGGCAAATGAAAATAAATTATTATTGGCAGGCTTCTTTATAAACACCGGCAGGCTTTTTTGGCAAAAAGCAGCGTTCCCCACAAAAATCATGCAGAAAATTAAAATTTTAGCTTTTCTCTTCACTTTACAAGGTTGTTTGTCTGTAAATTTACGCTGAAATCCGGTAAGAGGATTTTTTTAAAAAAATTATGGCTTTAAGTCAGGGATTATATCAAAAGCAATTACAAAAGCTATCGCCGCAACAAATTCAGTTGATGAAATTGCTGCAGGTGCCTACGGCCATTTTGGAAGAACGGGTTAAAGAAGAGATCGAAGAAAACCCGGCGCTGGAACTGGCCGAAGACGGGCACGAAGATGAATATGATGAGGCCAACGACGAATTCAAAGACAAAGAAACCGATGAATTTGAAGCAGATGGCAGTGCAGACGAATATGAAAACCTGGACCTGAGTGAATATGTGTCGGACGGTGATGATGAAGTGGGCGATTACAAACTAAGGGATGAGAATTATCCCGAGATAGATGACAGCAAGGTGATTCCACATAAGGTAGAAACCGGCTTCAATGAATTGATGCTGGAACAGCTTGGCCAACTGAATTTAGATGAACACCAATTGCGGGTAGCCGAACAGGTTATTGGTAACCTCGATGATGATGGTTACCTGCGCAGGGATATTGCTGCCATTGTTGATGATATGGCTTTCAACCAGAATATTGAGACCAATGAAGAAGAGATCGGCCAGCTCGTTTTACAGATACAGCAATTTGACCCCCCGGGCATTTGTGCCAGGAACCTGCAGGAATGTTTACTGCTGCAACTGGAACGAAAATTAGATGAGGGCAAACACGTGGAAGTGGCGATGAAAGTGTTGGAAAAATACTTTGAAGAATTTACCAAGAAACATTACGAAAAAATTCAGCGTGGATTGAATTTAACTGATGAGCAATTGAAGGAAGTGATCAACCAGATCATTAAATTAAATCCCAAACCCGGCGGTACCATCGGCGACAGCAATAAGGGAGAGAATTATGTAGTCCCCGATTTTTTTATTTTTAATAATGCAGGTAAACTGGAGCTTACACTGAACAGCAAGAACGCCCCCGACCTGCGCATCAGTGAAGGTTATCGTGATATGTTGAAGGAATATGACCGTGGCAATAAAAAAGATAAGCGTCAAAAGGAAGCCGTACTCTTCATTAAGCAGAAGATCGATGCGGCAAAATGGTTCATTGACGCCATCAAGCAGCGGCAAAACACTTTATTGAATACCATGGAAGCCATCATGAATTACCAGTATAGTTTTTTTATTACCGGTGATGAAACAGAACTACGGCCCATGATATTAAAATATATCGCAGAAGCCACCAACCTTGATATTTCTACCATCAGCCGTGTAGCCAACAGTAAATTTGTACAAACAGAATTTGGCACTTACCGCTTGAAATTCTTCTTCAGTGAAAGTTTACAAACCGACAGCGGTGAAGAAGTGAGTACAAGAGAAGTGAAAAAGATACTAAGTGACCTGATAGAGGCAGAAAGTAAAAAACATCCGCTGAGTGATGAACGCTTAACGGAATTATTACAGGAAAAAGGGTATAATATTGCCCGGCGCACTGTAGCCAAGTACAGGGAACAACTGAATATACCGGTGGCACGTTTAAGAAAAGAATTATAAATAATGGTCAATAATCAAGGGTTAATGGAGAATGCGGAGCAGTTACCGGTTACCGGTCGCCGGTCGCCGGCTATCCGTTTCTTCGCACATTTTTTCTCTGTCATTTTTCATCCGCTGTTCATCCCGTTTTATGTTGTTGCTTTTTTAATATTCTTTCATCCATCCTATTTTTCAGGTTTTGGTACACATGAAAAAAACAGCCTCCTGTTCACCACGATACTTAACACTGTTTTTTTCCCTTTGATCTCGGTGTTGCTGATGAAGGGCCTTGGTTTTATTCAATCTGTTTTTTTACACACGCAAAAAGACAGGATCGCCCCCTACCTTACGGTGATGATCTTTTATTTCTGGGCTGCCTGGGTGTTTTTTAAATTCGAGCCCGCGCTTTCCCCGGTATTCCCTTCTTTTATGACCGGCATTGTCATCACCACGGTTGTAGCGCTGCTTTCAAATATTTACTTCAAGATAAGTATGCACGCCATGGGTGTTGGGGGTATGCTGGGTATTTTTTTGGTTATCATGCAAACCAATTCCATGTTAATGACCTGGCCATTGTGCATTGCATTATTAGTAACAGGTATTGTTTGTACTTCCCGTTTTTTAATAAGCGATCATGATGCCAAAGAGATATACTGGGGGCTAGCCGCCGGATTACTTTGCCAGTTTGGTGCAGCCCTGATACTGGTATAAAGCAAGTGATTGATCCTTTTTTATTAATTACGTTCATTAATTATTTCTACTCTGGAGAAAACCGCCTTACTATTCTTTTTTTACAAATCGCTCCTCCAATCTTCATCGGGACTGATATAACAGAACACAAAAAAGCCCCGCCAATACCGGGGCCTTTTTTCTCCTGTCGTGCCTAACAATAAAACTTTTAAACTGTAGAGGTAAATGAAGTTTTACCTGTCAAGTATCTTTGACCGGGTGCTGTAATTTTTTGTAGGATGGTATAAAAACATACAGCTTCCGTTTTTTATGGTATCAATTATTTTTTTGTGCATGGCGAGTGGCACTGCGGGGCAACCATAACTTCTGCCCAGGTACCCACAGTTACGAATAAATGCATCGCTCACATAGTCTGCTCCATGTAATACAATCGCCCTCATACCAGCTTTATCGTTGATCCCTTTTTCGAAACCCTCTAATTTTAAGGAATAGCCATTGGCGCCGGTATAAGTGCCTCCGGTTACATAAAATCCCAAACTGCTTTTGTGCGATTCTTCATCATTGGAAAAATTGGTGGCATAGTTTAATCCCGAATTGCGGCCATGTGCCACCAGTGTTTTAAAAAGGGTTTTCCCTTCTTTCATATCCAGTACAAATAATCGTTTTTGTGTGGACGGTTTACTATAATCAATTATAGTAAGTACTTCAGCATTCCTTATTGATCGTTTTTGTAACAGGAAATTATATCCTTTCACCGCTTCATCAAATGCTTCCTTTGATAAACCTGAGCCGGCTAAATGCCATGCATCATAATCTGCTGAATATTTTTCTGTATATAAACCACGGAAGGATACAAGTGCTTTTGCAGGCAGCACTTTATTTTTTATCCCGGTAAGGGGAGAAGGAACAGTAGCCATTAAGGGTAATACCGGCAATAAAGCCAATACATAACGGATTAATCTCATTCTTGTGGTTTTTCGATCCCGATTCAGGGGTAGCTAAATCGTTTACCTAAATCGTTTTATTCAAACATTTTATTGTGTAGAACATCCGGTTACAATAGATTTTTTTTATTGTAATACTGAAAAAAGTATTTCTACTAAGTGTGTTTACCCGCACCCCGGTTCGTGTTTAGCAGGGGTTAATTGCACCGGGTATCAGTCCGGCCCATCGGTTTTAACTTTTCTTTTTATTTTACGGCTATTCCATTATAGCATACACTGCTGTTACGGTAGTCCGGATTGTTTTTGGGAGAAGGGAAAAGATTAATGGCATGGTTTTGGATTTTATTGATTGGGGTGGCGATAAGGCCATTCTCATTTATTTAAATTTTTGCAACCATTTTAGTTCAATTAAACTCTTATTTTATGACCACAACAAATTTTCCAACGGCTACGGTTCAAAACCTTCCGTCAAACAAAAACAGGAATTATAAAAATGCCATTATCGGTATTTTATCTGTTGCCATAGTATCCCTTGGAGGGTATTTAGTCTACGACAAAAACAAAACGGGAAAAACCATTCAGCAGCAGGATACAAAAATCACTGCAGTGACTGATGAAAAAAGTGAAGTACAAAAAAGCTTTGATGCTTCTTTGGCCCGCCTCGATTCAATGACAGGCATTAACACCAACCTGCAAACTAAATTAACAGAAAAGAACAGCGAGATAGCAAAAGTAAAAGCAGAGATCCGTAGTATCCTCAATAAAAGCAATGCATCCGCATCAGAACTGGCAAAGGCAAAAACCCTTATCACCGAATTGAATGGAAAGATCGTCAATCTTGAACAGGACGTGGCAAGGTTAACACAGGAAAACCAATCATTAAATAATGATAAGGTAGCATTGACAGCAGACAAAGAAAAATTAAATAAGGACCTTACTGCGGTTACCGTAGTTAAACAGGATCTTGAAAAGAAAGTTGATGTGGCTTCTACATTAAATGCATCTAATATTGTTATTACACCTATCAATGTAAAGAGCAGCGGTAAAGAAAAAGTTTCTACCACCGCTAAGCGTGTAGATAAACTGGTTATTACTTTTGATGTGGACAATCGTATTGCCCAGCCGGGCTTAACAGATGTGTATGTATTGGTAATAGGCCCCGATGGCAACCCCATCACCACAGGATCCGAAACATTTACAACACGTGAAGATGGCAATAAAGCGTTCACTGCAAAATTGCCTGTTGACCTGGAGACGGCTAAAAAGAAGAATGTGGAATTTGCATTTACACAGGGAAATAGTTTTCAAAAAGGAAATTATACCGTACAGATCTATCAAAACGGATTTAAGATCGGTGAAAGTGTATGTGAGTTGAAGAAAGGCGGCTTATTCAGTTAATGGCATCGAAGAGAAAGCAGAGGTTATCATTATAAATAAAAGAAGCTGTTTGAATTTATTCAGGCAGCTTCTTCGTTTAATTTGTTTTTGCGAGGAAGCGGAAGTGAGGAGATAGCTAAGTTATCCCAGCTTTCACCACATCAGCAGTGGCCTTTGCGTGAACCCCTGTTCCGATTCGGTAGTCTGATATTCCGGTTCAGCAGTAAAATACGCTGATTGGAGCAGTTTCAGTTTTTTTATGAACTTTCACGATATACTTTTACATCAGAAACCAACAATAACCAATATCCCTTTAGAAAACCGATCCAATAATCCCGAAGAAAACCAAATTATCCAAATCCAACGAAAACCAAAAATCACCACAAGAACGAACGATTTTAAAGCCTCCCGAAAAGGAGGTTTTTTTATTTCATTTGTTTAGGCAGGGATAAAGAGTAGCAAAGGGTAGGGTTTATAATAATAGCTTATTGAATTTTTGTATTTCTGTTATCTCGGTGGCAGTGAGCAATTCGTTATTATCATATTTTGACCGTAAAAATAATACTCTTTTGTGCTGCGGGTATTTTGCAAGAATGGCCTGGAGTAACTGGCCTGTGGTTATATCGTTTGTTGGTGCGGCAATTTGTATGGTTGCAGCAGCCCTTTCTCTCGTTGGCCTTTTTTTTATGATCGCTTCCAAAGTTGCCAGTTTATTTTGCGGCATCCCTGCTGTTTTAGCCGCTTTACCAAGCAACCCTTCCAATTGTTTTTTACTTAGTCCTCCACGATTGCAATACTGCTGGTAAAGGCTATTGATAAAAACAGAGGAAGGGTGAGCCTTAACCATTTGTTTTAATATGTCCAGGATGATATTTACTTCGTTCACACAGTGAAAATAGGAAATCTTTATGTCGCTTGTAAATTCCCGGGTACGCAGGGGTGCCGGAGGTAGAGAGGAAAACCTGTGTAGTGCGTTGGTGCTACTATGAAATTATTCAAGATGATATTCTTTTTGTAAAAAAATCATTATGTTTTTTGCCTTTTCTTTCAGTAACCCCAGTCTACTAAAAATTATGAAATTGCTGCCTTTTATCTGATGAACATAGTAGGCAAGGTCTTGCTGTATAGCCGGATCATATGACCGTAGTGGCAAATTATCGGTAAGCCTGTTTATTCCATCAATATTTACCATTTTATCAAAAACAAAGGGATTAAACATACGTGATAATATAGGGTCTGCTGACCTTCTTTCAATGCGGTCATCAGCCTGGTTTCCTATTATTGTTTCTGCTGAAATTTGATACGACATCATACTGTCTGCAGCTTGTTCATTTCTTATCAATCGTAATGAACCTGAATTTTTTAATTGGGTTATCGTTCTGTCATTAGTATTAAAATTGGCTGTTCTGATTAATGTTCTCCCAAAGAAATAAAGGTCTCTTTCGTGGCCTTTAATTTGCCCGCTGCTTAGCAAAAGCATTAATGAATCCATTCTTTCCTGTTTTTGTTGACGGAAAATCAGCACCCGATTAATGTCAGCTGTATCTACTTTTAAATCTTCTATAAATGTTTGTATAAATATTTTCTCCCGATCTCTTTCTACCATATGCTCTCTTTGATTTTCTGCTAAAAAGCCACAGAACACAGCCAGGAAAAGCATTAAAAATTCAAAAAGATAGTGTTTCCAGCCGTGGCCGGGAGCTTTGTGCAGTTCTTGAGGGTGTACTTCCATATTTTTAATTTCCTGATTGAGGTTAATATTTTCAGTGTCTTGAGTAGGAATAATATCATCCGAAGGGTTTTCGGATTGAGTGTTTGTTGGACTATCCAAATTTTCCTCGTCTGTATTGTCTGCCATTTATTTAATTTATTAATGGGTCAAAGTATTAGAGCGCTGGCATAAGGCCAACCCTGCGGTCTCTGCACCACCGCTTCCGTTGCGTGTATGCCGGTTCGGGGTTCTAAAATTCCGGTTTAGCTGTAAAATACACTGATTGGAGCAGTTTTAGTTTTTTTATGCACTTTCCTGATATACTTTTACATCAGAAACCAACCAATATCCCTTTAGAAAACCAATCCAATAATCCCGAAGAAAACCGTATTAAGTATCCAGTATCCAGTATCCAGAAAACCCAAACATTACCACAAGAACAAGCGATTTTAAAAAGCCTCCCAAACGGGAGGTTTTTTAGTTTAAGCACTATATCAATGGGTCTTTTTTAAGAACGGGGCACTCTCCAGGAAAACCTGGAAATTATCGGGATTAGAAATAATATCATTGTGCTCGTGTTCGCTATGAATAAAAATGATCTTCCCGGAATCCAGCAGTGCAGGCGTCATGTCCTTTTCTTCTGTGAACAGGTAAGGAATATCTTGTGCTTTTAGTTCAGCCATCATTTTTATGCATTCTTCAGCAGTACCTCCTTTATTTGTATAAATATTGATGAACTTATGCGTGTTGTCTTTTTTTATCCATTGCATATATTTATCTGTCTCGCTGTACAGTGCATCAAATAATACCACCTGCGCTATCTCCACACCTCCATTCTGCAGCATATAAGCAATTACGCGGTAAGCACCAGAGTGCCCGGCCAATACAATGTTTCCTGCTTTGCATTTTGCGAAAACTTTTTTGTTTTGCTGAAGATTTTTTAACACATCCTGTAAAAGCCCTTTAAAAACATCGGCCTGCTCCAGTTTACCGCCATAAGAATCTGCTGCATTTTTCGGTCCTTCAGCAAGCACCAATACGGCATTGGCCTTTGCATTCACGAATTGTTGCGCCAGGTGAAAGTAATTCAATGCCGTATCTATATTATTATGCCATCCATGAAACCAGAAAACGATATCAACAGCATTGTTCTTTATTTTTAATTTATCGGGCACCAGCATCAGTACAGAGCTATCACGGTAATGTGTAGCTGCATCAAAAAATACACCGCCGTTAGTGTAACCATTCAGGCGTTTGGTTTCGGGGAAACAGGTATAAGCCGAGTTGAAGTGAAATATTTTTCCCCCGACAATATTGACCGATTGAGCAAAGGTTATATTTATAAAACACACCATACAAAAAGCAAACACGAATGTGAAAAGCTTGTATCTGCCAAAAGAGTTATGGTTACAGTTCATATTGGTAACAACTTGATAGCCTGACTAAATTTAAGTTAATTAAAAGAATAAAAAAAGCATGTGCTGTTAAACACATGCTTTATTTCAATTCGTCATTTTATGTAGCAATTATTTAGAACTTAATTTGGGCTGGTAGATCAGTAGCTCTGACCAACGGTTTTGAACAGCATCCGCATAATCTTTTAAATAATTATCCCAGGCCCCTGCACCATATACTTCATTAAACCTGTCGGTCATTGGTTTGCGAAAGCCATCTGCTAATTCCTTATAGCCTGCTCTCAAGCGGTTTACTATTAAATAACCTGGTTCGCCCGAAGCTGTCAATGAATAAACTGCGACAGATTCCTTTCCTGCTTCCCAAACTTTTTTTAATTTTTTGATCAGCTCAATAACTCCATTTATTTTTCCAGGTTTTGCGGTCATATGGTTGATCTGTATTTTATCAGCATAGTCAGTAAGTTGCACCGTGCTCATATCGGGCTGAAAGGAAATGTAAATACTGGACCCCTGGTTGACGGTGTAGGGGGCAACATTTTTATTCCAATCGGCCTGGTGTTCGGGGTTTATCTCACCCCTTCCATCAATGGTTTCCCAGCTATTAGGACCCTCAGTTATCATATACCCGCCGGCTTCCGGACCCGAATCAATTGACCATACCCGCCATTTCCAGTCGCCGGTATGGAATTTTTGAGCATGAGCGGCCAATCCTTTTTCAAATTCCTGGATCTTGTCATTTTTGCAAAAAATACGGGTAGAGTTAAGAACGTTTTTTGTCTGGCTCATCCCTAATACAGGAATGAACAAGAGCAGGAAGAGTAATTTTTTCATGTTTAGTTTTTTAAGTGATAAAATAATGAAGGGTATTGTCTGGATAGGGTAGAATGATCAAAATACAATAATTCATATTTAATTCAAAGCGAAATTTTTATTGGCAGGTGTTTTCTTAAATAAGCGTCGCTTTATTCATTTTGTATTTAATTTTGACCGATGGTCAGTTTATTAGATAATCCTGTATGGGAAGCATTAAGCAACAGGCAAAGTCATTTTAACAGGGGAAGCGGGGTGTTAAAATATTTTCCGTCGGACGTAGCGCCGTTTATTGGCCTTAAGCATTGGGACCAAAAAGACCTGGATGAATTAAATGATCATATTCCTGCCGACAGAACTTTTTCTGTGCTGATAGCCAAAAAGGTTTCCCTGCCTCCTTCTTTTGAAATTATTTTTTCTACTCCGCTTTATCAAATGTATTGCCCGGTATTGAAACCGGTTATTGATACAAATATTAATATTC
>JAYWAN010000146.1:0-11500 GCA_043782405.1 Chitinophagaceae bacterium | reverse complement strand
GGTGATGTTGGCCGCCCCGACCTGAGCAGCGGAAATATGAGCAGCGAAGAACTGGCAGGTATCATGTACGATACTATTCAAAATAAATTATTACCGCTGGCCGATGATATACTGGTCTATCCTGCACATGGTGCCGGCAGCAGTTGCGGAAAAAATATGGGGCCCGAAACTTTCAGTACCATTGGTGAACAAAAACAAAATAATTACGCTTTACAACCGCAAACAAAAGATGAATTCATCAAGGCCGTAACAACCGGTTTGAATGCCGCACCAAAATATTTTGCCATCAATGCAAAAATAAATATGGAAGGCTATGCAAGCCTCGATGATGTAAAACAGAAAGGGCTTTCCCCTTTAACGGTTGATGATCTTAAAAAATTAATGGAGGAGGATGTATTGGTCCTGGATACCAGACATGCAAATATTTTTACAAAAGGCTTTATCCCCGGCAGTATATTTATTGGCCTGGAAGGAAGGTTTGCAGAATGGGCCGGAAGCCTGTTACCCTTTGATAAACCCATCATATTGATCACTGAGCCGGGTAAAGAAGAAGAGACCGTGGTAAGATTATCCCGTGTAGGTTTTGATCATATGCAGGGATATTTAAAAGGAGGTTTTGATGCCTGGGCAGATGCGGGAGAAAAAGTTGACATCATCATTGATATCGAAGCTGATGAACTCGCAATGGATATACCACACGACCCGAATTTATTGGTGGTGGATGTAAGAAGAGAAACAGAGTTTGCCGACGGACATATTGTAGGTGCACAAAATCTTTCATTAAATGAGATGACAGATGTTTTACAATTGGCCCAATTTGAAGACAACCAGAATTTATACATACACTGTGCCGGCGGATACCGCAGTGTGATCGCTGCCTCTTTATTAAAAAGACAGGGCATCCACAACCTGCGCAATGTATTGGGTGGTTGGGGAAAAATAAAAGAACAGGAAACGATTAAAGTGCAGAAAGAAGCGAGTGTGCTGAATTAAAAGTCAATGATAACTAAGGTTCTTTATTATTAATACGGCACTGGTGCACGCTTATCTATCCACTTACCCTTAAATTCCTTTTTATATTCCCATTTCCAGCGGTGATGCGACCATAAATAATTATCCGGCTGTGAACGAATAGCTTCTTCCAGGAAATTGCGGTACATATTGGTGAGGTCACCTTCTTTTAATTCGTTACCATTTTCAGTAATAAGTTTTGCTTCCAAATGATAATACCCTCTTTTAATGCGGGTAAAACTTACAAATACAATTGCAGGATTATTTCTTCTGGCCATTTTATCGGGGCCCCTTACAAATGCAGCAGGCTTGCTGAAAAAATTCAGCCAATACCCTGTTTCTGCGCTTGCCGGTTTTTGATCGGCGATAAGCCCTAAAGCATACGCAGATTTAAATACAACATGCATACGGGTTTTAAACTGCTCTGCCGGTACAAGTACTACATTATGTCCGGACCGCAGGTCATAAAATATTTTATCCAGTGCTTTATTTTTTAGCGACATATACACCGCTACCCAGGGTATGCGAAGGTTTTTCCCCACTATCCAATTGGCATATTCCCAGTTCATCTGGTGGCCACTGTGAAAATGAATTCTTTTACCTGTTGCTGCAACCTTATTCACTTCTTCAATATTGATCGTACACCTTTTTTCAAAGGCACGGGTGCTCATGCTGATCATTTTTATCGTTTCAATAAAAGTATCAATGAAATTTTTATAGAATTGCTTGGCAATTTTTTTTCGTTCAGCAACTGTTTTTTCCGGGAATGCATTTTCCAGGTTCTGCAGCACCAGCTTTCTCCTGTACCTTACTATATAATAGGCCAATGCATAAAAATAATCACTGAAAAAATACAGCACCGAAAATGGAAGTAAGGATACCAGGTATAATATCCCGTAAATAAGATAATACATGTTTAATGATGTGATCACCCGGATTAATTTTCCGGCGATAACTCCTGCAGGTAAAGGTATGGCGTAGTAGCGATTGAAAAAAAATAACTACAGCTGGCGGATAGTTTATTGCGGTATAGGGGTTTCATTATCTATCCATTTTTCTGCATATTCTTTTTTATATCCCCATTTCCAGCGTCGGTGTGTCCATAAATAATTATCCGGTTCTTCAGCGATCACTTTCTCAAGGAAATCCCTGAAGCCGCGGGTGATCTCACCCTTGCTTGTTGATGCAGCGTTTTCGGTAAACACGCTGCATACACAATCATAGTAGCCACGCCTGGGCTTTCTTGATCGTACAAAAACAACGGCTGTGTTATTTTTTACAGCTCCCGCTTCTGGTCCTGTAATAAACGGGGCAGGCTTATTAAAATAATTCTGCCAGTAAGCGGTAGCAGGATTCCCCGGATTTTGATCTGCAGCCAGGATGATAGAAAATTTTTCTTTAAACAGTTCTTCTTTTTTTGTACGGAACTCAGTTGCATCAATGAACTTTGCACCATACTTCTCTCTTATCTTTAAGAACAGCCTGCTCATGGCTTTGTTCTTAATGGGAATAAAGACTGCATAATATGGAACTGCCGTTATCGTTCTTGACATCAGCAAACTTCCGTACTCCCAATTGAACTGGTGGCCCGAATGCAATTGTACGCTCAGGCCTTTTGCTGCCAGCTCATTTACCAGCTCAAAATTTCCCTTGCATCTCTTTGCAAATGTTTTATCGCTGATAGAAAGTGTTTTAATGATCTCTAAAAATGTGTCGGCTAGATTATGGTAGAACTGTTTAGCGATTTTTTTTCTTTCCTTCTCCGTCTTTTCCGGAAAAGCGATCAACAGGTTACCCATCACCACTTTTTTCCGGTACCCGAAAACATAATACATCAATGCATAAACGAAGTCGCTGATATGATAGATTACGAAGAATGGTAATAAAGAAAAAAGATAAAGAAAACCGTAGATAATATAATACATATGGTCAGTTAATAAATGTTATAGGAAAATTTAAACCTGTCACAGATCAATATTCTGTACCAGCTCACTTTTATCAGGATAATCGGTATTAAAATGCAGCCCCCTACTCTCCTGCCTGAACTGTGCACATTTCACGATAAGGTAAGCCACGGTGATCATATTCCTCAATTCGCAAAGTTGCGGCGATACAATTGTTTTCTGATAAAGCGCTTCTGTTTCTTCATACAACAGGTCAAGCCTTTTCATGGCCCGCTGTAACCTTTCATTGTTGCGAACGATACCCACATAATCGCTCATCAGTAATTTCATTTCTTTTACACTCTGCGTGATCAGGATCATTTCCTTGGGAGCGTTGGTGCCATCAGCCTTCCAATCAGGGATGCCTGCTGAAGGAGGAGCCGTGCGAAGATTTATTTTTGAAACCGAGTCCATATAAGCACGGTGTGCAAATACCATCGCTTCAAGCAGGCTATTACTTGCCAGGCGATTGGCGCCATGCAGGCCCGTACTTGCGCATTCTCCTGCCGCATATAAATTCTTGACCGATGTGTTTCCCCATTCATCAGTTTTTATTCCACCACAACTATAATGTGCCGCCGGTGCAACGGGGATAAGGGACCGAGTGACATCAATACCAATGCTCAAACATTTCTGATAAATATTGGGGAAGTGTTCAATAAATTTTTCCTTATTGAAATGACGGCAGTCCAAATAAACATTTTCAGTACCGGCCACTTTCATTTCATTGTCGATGGCACGGGCAACAATATCACGTGGAGCAAGGTCTTTTCTTTTATCGTAGCGCTCCATAAAGGCTTCGCCGTTCTGGTTGCGCAATATGCCGCCATCTCCACGCACCGCTTCAGTAATTAAAAAACACTGGCCCCTAACACCGGGTTCGTATAATGCTGTTGGGTGAAACTGGATGAATTCCATATTTTCTATGCGCCCCTTTGCCCGGTAAACCATGGCCACGCCATCGCCTGTTGCAATAGCCGGGTTGGTTGTTGTACGGTACACCTGCCCGTTACCCCCCGTTGCAAGCAAGGTAATGGAAGAAAGTATTTTTTCAATTTTGTGGGAATTGAGATTCAGCACATACACACCATAACATTCAATATCGGGTGTTGATTTTGTTACCAGGTACCCTAAATGATGTTGTGTAATAATATCCAGTACAAAACAATGGCTGATGAGTTTAATATTGGGTTTTTGCCCGATGGCTTCCAGTAAAGCCCTCTCCATTTCTTTGCCTGTTACGTCTTTATGGTGCAGTATGCGAAAAGCGCTGTGGCCCCCTTCTTTCCCCAACGCATAATCGCCGCTGGCATCTTTATCGAAACTGGCGCCCCAGTCAATGATCTCTTTGATTCGGTCCACACCTTCTTTCACAACGATCTCCGCAATGTGCTTATCGCACAAACCGTCACCGGCAATTAAAGTGTCTTCAATATGTTTGGCAAAACTGTCCTTATCAAAATCCATCACCCCGGCAATACCGCCCTGGGCATACTTGGTATTGGTTTCGTCACTTTGTGCTTTTGTGAGTATGGTCACGGTTTTATCCGGACAATCCTGTGCTACTTTTAAAGCATAGGTCAACCCCGCAATGCCACTCCCTATTACAAGAAAATCTGTTTGCATACCTATCCCCTCAAAGGGAATGATTAGTTATAAATAATTATTTCGATCGTTTATATAAATTCAACAAAGTCAAAATTCAAAAGTGAAAACCAAAACTATGGGCACGTTTGTTTTTATCTTTTAATTTTTGGGTTATTCCGCTTCCACCCACGCTTCATTCTCTTTCAACAAACTGATCAATTCGTCAACAGCAATTGCGCTGTCGATATTTCTTTTCACTATTTCTTTACCCCTGTACAAAGTGATTTTTCCAACACCACTGCCTACATAGCCAAAATCTGCATCGGCCATCTCGCCGGGTCCATTCACAATACATCCCATGATAGCGATCTTCACTCCTTTTAGATGATTAGTCACCGCACGTATCCGGGCTGTTGTTTCCTGAAGGTCGAATAAAGTGCGCCCGCAACTGGGACAGCTAATATATTCCGTCTTTGAAATGCGTGTACGCGTTGCCTGAAGTATACCAAAAGCAACGGAGTTCAATAATTTCGGTTGCGGGGCAATCGCTTTATTGCCATAATGATGTCCAAAGCAAACTCCGTCGCAAAATCCATCCAGCAATAAACCACCTGCTTCCACAGAATAATGGATAAGGCTTTCGTCCATATTGGCATGGGTGCTATCGCAAATGATGATGGCTGGATTTCTTATGCCCTTGTTCACCAGGTCCACAAACATGCTACGGATATCTTGCAACGCATTTTTGCTGGCAGAACTAAAGCATATCACTGCAGTATTGTCTTCTTTCAATTTTGTCAGCAATTTTTCTCCCGCCTCCGTATGATATCCATCCCAATGATAATCGATCATTACAAAATTAATCTGCGATGATTTTTGAAGGCCATCATCCAGGTATTGATCCGGGTTTAGGAGAAGGGTATATTTTTCTTTATCCGCTGCTGCAAGCCATTGCGGATGGTAAAGAAGCACTTTTAATGTTCCGGGCAGGTCAAAATTCAACGCAGTGTTACAAAAAATATAATCCGCAGCGGCATCGCCGATATTCCATTTATCTGTTGCCGCATCATAACTGTATCCAATACTTTGCAGGTTGCCCGGTGTAATATTTTCGAGCTTACTGAAATCAGCAATTACAACGGGCACACGCTTTCCACCAATATTACTTACTTCAAAACTTTCCCTTCTCGTATATTCAAATGGTGAGTAAGGGAGTTTGCTTATCGTTTGCGGTTTATTGTATACTGCTTGCGGTTCACCCGGTTCATATCTTTTCACGATGTCTTTACAAACCGGAATTTCCAGTTCGGGGTCTTCGGTTAAGCTTACCCTTATCGTATCGCCAATGCCGTCTTCCAATAATGTTCCAATACCAACCGCACTTTTTATCCGGCCATCTTCTCCATCACCTGCTTCGGTTACCCCTAAGTGTAAGGGATAACATTCCTCAAATTCCTCCATCATGTGATTAATCAATAAACGGTAAGCCTGTACCATCACCTGTGGATTACTGCTCTTCATGCTCAATACGATCTGGTGATAATTTTCATTCCGTGCTATACGCAAAAATTCCATGGCACTTTCTACCATGCCCATGGCCGTATCACCATAACGGCTCATGATCCGGTCGCTCAGGCTGCCGTGATTGGTACCGATACGCATCGCTGTACCATGCTCTTTGCAAATCCTTACCAGCGGCGTAAACCGGTCCCTTATTCTTTCAATCTCTTCTGCATACTCTGCATCGGTATATTCTATCTGTTCAAATTTTTTCTTGTCGACATAGTTACCGGGGTTCACCCGCACTTTTTCCACGATCCTTGCGGCGATCTCTGCGGCATTTGGTGTAAAATGGATATCAGCAACTAGCGGTGTATCATACCCTCTTTTTCTTAGCTCGTCTTTGATATGCCTTAAATTTTCTGCTTCATTTTTTGAAGGGGCGGTTATCCTCACCAGTTGCGCACCTGCTTTAATACAACGGATAGATTGCTCAACGGTTGCCATGGTATCCATGGTATCAGTGGTCGTCATTGTCTGTACAAGAATCGGGTGGCCGTTACCCAATAACAAGTTGCCAATCCTGACTTCTCTTGTTTTGAGACGCCTGTATTCCGTTAAAGATTCACAATAAAACTGCATGACGGGTGTATTGACACAAAAATAAGCATAAATAAATGGTCCGGAGAGATGCAGGATCGGCCTTATCACCAATCCTTTTCCGGCTTATTGGGAGATGCTACATTTACTTTCTTTAGTTTATCCTGCAAATTCTTTTCCTGCTGCAGCAATGCTTTCAGTTTTTCTTCTGCATCCTGCTTACTGAGTTTGGATGGCTGAGGTTTAGGCTGATCATCTTTTTTATCTTCGTCTTTAGGTTTTTGCTTATCTT
The DNA here is from genome assembly GCA_043782405.1 of Chitinophagaceae bacterium. Lineage (GTDB taxonomy): Bacteria > Bacteroidota > Bacteroidia > Chitinophagales > Chitinophagaceae > Ferruginibacter. Next base: position 4,567 of record JAYWAN010000146.1, on the reverse strand, counting down.
TTTCTTTTTGATCTTCCTTCGGTTTCTTTTTCTCCTTATCCTGTTTTTCTTTTTGTTGCTGTTGTTTTTGCTGTTGAAGGGCTTTTTGCAGGTTTTGCCTTGCATCTTCATCATCCGGACTCAATTTCAGTGCATTTTTATACGCTTCTATGCATTCTGCCAATTTTTTATTGTTCTGCAGTACTACTCCTTTGTTATAAAACGACTTCGCCTTTTCTTCATTTGACTTAGCACTGCTTACCGCATTCTCATAAGCGTTTACCGCATCATCCGCTTTATTGTTCTTATATAAAGCATTGCCCAGGTTATATTGCGCAATTGGATCAGCCGGGTCTTTTTCAATTGCTTTTTTATAATTCACTGTTGCTGCTTCATAATCTTTTTTGGCATAAGCTTCGTTCCCTTTTTTAATGATCGCCTTATCGCCTTGTGCAAAAGTCAATCCAGGTAACAACATCAACAAAACTATTGTTACTGTTTTAAATAATCCTCCCCAGGCAGCGGGTTGCTTCCCGCCATCTTTTTTCCTCTCGGCAATAAACAATTCCAGTACCAACAAAACCAGGGCTACAAATAAAAAATAAGGAAAGTAGTTTTTATAATTCACCAGCAAATCCTCTGTAACGACCCGCTGATCCATGCTCCCTAATTGCGCATCTAATTTGGAGACTACTTCATCGGTATTGGTGAACAACTGGTAAATACCATTTCCTTTCGCAGCAATTTTTGTTAACTCCTCTTCATTAAGTTTGGTAACAACCGTATTCCCGTTAATATCTTTTTTGGCTTCATTGGTGGTTTCATCAATAATGGTTGAGCCTTCCGGTGAACCAATGCCGATGGTATTGATGACGATCCCTTCTTCGGCCATTTGTTCTGCCACTTTTATCGCCCCTTCGTCATGATCTTCTCCATCACTGATCAACACAACAGATTTGTATTTTTTCTCTTTGGCATTAAAGGATGAATTACACATTTGCAAAGCATCTGCAATTACTGTGCCTTGCGTGGGAACCACATCCGGTGAAGCAGCGGAGAGATACATTTTTGCAGCTCCATGATCCCCCGTGAGCGGCATTTGCAAATAAGCCCGTCCTGCAAAAACAACAATGCCAATGCGGTCATTGGTAAGTTTATCCATCAGTTTACCCAATAGTTGTTTTGCCCTTGCCAGCCTTGATGGTTTTATATCCTGTGCAAGCATGCTCTTACTTACATCCAGTGCAATCATCACATCAATGCCATTACGGTTCACTTTTTCGGTTCCTTGTGGCGAACGAAGATTGGTCAGTGCAAATGCCGTAATACCAAACGCCAACACGATCAATATGAATTTTAAACCAAATCGTTGAGCAGAATAATTTCTGGTCATTTCCTTTACAAGCCTTTCATCACCGATCTTACGTGCGGTTTTTTTCTTCCAGTTCACGACATAAAAATACAACAGCAACAGCAGCGGGATACCGGCCAGTGCCAATAAGTATTCAGTATGTTGAAAGCGGAACATCAGGTCAGCAAATTAATATTTAGGCGGGGAAGGAAATTGTTAAAATACAGTGGCGGGCTGATATTATTTCCTGCCGGCTAAAAAGCCCAGTTGTTTTAAAATACCTTTTGTAATATTCATCCGCACTGCATTGATATCTGTACCGGGTTTCACGGCCCTGACGAAGGTGACAAAAAAATACACGTGCTTATTTTCTTCTACCCAACCCGTTACCCAACCGATATCATTATTTTTTTCATCGGCTCCCCAACCGGTTTTGTAACTCAGTTTGTAAGCGGTATTGTCTTCCTGTAACATTACGTCCCTTACGGCTTGTTGTACACTTTTACGAAAGGGCAAATGGTCGAAATATAATTTTTTTACCAGCCCTAACTGTTCATCAGGAGAAATTTTTAAAGCATTATTTAACCAGAAAGAATCAATGGGGCCACTGATATTTTTATTGCCATAGCCAATGCTGTCAACCCATCTTTGCATCGTATCCTTACCAATACGCCTGGCCACTTCCTGGTAATAAGGCACGCAGCTTACTTTAAAAGCCTCTGTCATATCCATGTCTTTATTCCAAAATTCCACCGGGCGCTTAACACCATCCCATTTGATCACCATCTTTTCGTCAGTGATGCGTCCAGTTTGCAAACCTATCAATGAATTCACAATTTTAAAAGTGGATGCCGGTGAGAACCTTTGAGTGTCGAGTGCCATATTATAAACCGTTATTTCACCATCAGCATTATTCAGCATGGTAAAACAGCCATCTACATTATTATCATCAAAATATTTTTTCAGGCTGTTATCTGTCTTTGCTTTATTAACCGTACAGGAAACGAGGGATAATGAACAGGAGATGATAAACAAGAAAGTATTGCTTTTTTTCATTTTACGAGGGCATTTTATTTAACCGGGGTTAATGTATCTTTTACATGGGTAGCAGTAGCTTCCAAAGCATCATAGAATTTCTGGCCAAACTTTCTCAGCAGTGCTTCTTTTAAAAAAACATAAACAGGCACTTTTAATTTTTTCCCAAGCACACATCCTGGTTTACAGTTATCTTCCCGCGGTTCGTAATTCACGTACACGTTATCGTTACGTTTGCTTTCTTTAACGATCACAGGGAAAAGGTGGCAACTGATGGGTTTTTTCCATTTTATCTTCCCATCCAGGTAAGCCTGTTCAATACCGCACTTTACAATCCCCGCTGCATCTTTAATGCCGTATACACATATTTTACTGTTGATGGTGGGTGTAACCCAGCCAAATTCTTTATCATACACATAGCGGCCCTGCCTTTCAATTTCTTTGACACTTTGCTGCCCCAGGTAAGGAAGCACTGTATGGAACACATCATTTATTTTATCCAGTTCGTCTTTTTGTAAAGGGGCGCCGGCATCACCATCCACACAGCAGGCACCCTTGCATTTGGACAGGTCGCAAACGAATTGCTCTTTTACAATTTCGTCACTCACCAATATGTTATCAATAGCGATCATGGGTGCAAAAATACTAACAAAGGATTATACACTTTCAAAAACCTTTACATTAATCCAAACCCTTACCAGCAAGGCTTTTACCGTTACAGATGCGCATGGCTGCCCGGCAATAAGCATCGGCCTTTGTTGGTTTAACAAATTTCTAACAGGTTTAATTTATGCAATGGTTTTTACAGCGGCATCACAGCCTTAAACCAACCTGTATGTACAATAGCCGCCAATTAACCCTGCAGCGCAACATCCGCTATTTTTTTGCTGCCCTTTTCTGGATACCAGTCGTTTTTTTTAGTCTGCTCCTGGTAAAAAATACGCTCCAGTATTTTTCTTTCAGCCAGAATTTCAGTTTTATTGAAGAAAGGGCAATCCTGTTTTTAAAACCCATTTATAAATACAGTTTTTACATTCACATTTTTGCAGGGATGTTTTGTATCACTGCGGCAATTACCCAATTCTCTTCTTATATCCTTAAAAAAAGGAAAGCCATCCATATCTGGATGGGAAAGATATATGTAGTGGTGGTATTGGTTTTGGGTGCGCCAACGGGATTATACATGAGTTTTTTTGCCAAAGGAAGTTTTTGGGAAAGGATTCTTTTTATGTTCATGGCTATGTATTGGTTCTATACAACGATGAGGGGATTACAAACCATCAGGCAAAAAAATGTATTGGCACATAAGAACTGGATGATAAGAAGTTATAGCATGGCAATGACAGCTGTTACTTTCCGGGTTTACCATATTCTTTTTTTTTACTATGGTGTAGACCACCTGCACAATTACGAAATATCCCTCTGGATAAGTGTGCTGGGCAATATGCTGGTGGCAGAGTATTTAATATTCAGGAAAAGTAAATCATACTTAAAAACATTTTCGACTAATTAGGCGAATTACACGGATGATACCGATTCGTGTAATTCGCAAAAATTAGTTCTCAAAATATTTCTCACTTAAAAAATAAAATATGAAAGCGATCATTTATGCAGGTATCGGTCTTTTTTCTGTTGCCACTGTTTACGGGCTTGCGGATTATTACAGTTCTCAAAAAAAAGGAACGCTGGATAATTTGTACAAGGAAGAAGAAGCGGGTAATGAACCGGAAAGGCCCGCAGTGAATACAGCTGTAATCACCAAGAAGGACCTTGAATCGAATTTAAGTTCCACCAAGGTTGCTGCTTTAACCCCTGCAGTTAAAACAAAGAAGAAGTTAAAACAACCGAAAAGGACAATTCGGCTGGAAGATTTTTCAAGGGGTAGGATCATTGAGCCAATACCTGCAGAAATGAAACTACCTGAAATAAAAAAAGAGGAACCCGTAAAAGCTGAAGAAATAAAACCAAAGCAGGAAATGCCGGCTGTAGATATTAAAACTGCTGAAGTGATTAAACCCGAAAGAAGGATCAGCCTGGATATGTTTTCAAGAGCGCCATTAAAACGTCCGCTTAAGCTTGATAAGAAAGTTGTGACGTCAAAAATGAATTAATAAACAAGGCGGCAATCTGTTCCGCATTATTTACTGGTCCACTTAAACGTATTGATTAGATGGTCAATATCTGCCTGCAGGAATTCCTGTA
>JAYWAN010000145.1:0-11656 GCA_043782405.1 Chitinophagaceae bacterium | reverse complement strand
AATGAACCTAAAGTGGCTGCGGTTAAAATGAAGGACTGCGGGTGTTGAAAAAGGAATCCTTTTGTTTTATAAGTATCATATCCAAACCTTCCTGCTATAGCGAGCCAGGGGAATGGGTTAATATTTATTCCTAAAGTGGCGACATACCTGGTGGTTCTATCCCCGCTGTAATTATTTTTTGCACTCCATAATGGGTTATCAAAATCCGTATTATAATTGGCATTGAAAAGGGTTAATTTTCCACCATATGCATCCTGGTAATTGCGTATATCGTTGTTGGCAGGCCAGGAATAGAGGTCAAGCAAATAACCGCCATTGGCTGTTGTTCCTTTAAGTGGTTTTACATTATCAGAATAGGTATAAGCAAGGGATGGATCAATGGTGATATATTTTCCAATCGCAGTATGATTGGAAATCTTAAAATTATACTTAGTATAAATGTTGTTAGGCACAACACCTTTATTGTCAAAATACTGGCCCGAAGCCCTAAAACCAATATCTTTTGTTCCAAACTCCAAACCTAAATTATGGGTCTGCGAAAAACCCATTCTGTAGAAATGGTTAATATTATCATATAGAGCGGTTCCGGCTGGCCATATCGGACCATAAGAAGTAAACTGGCCGGCAAGGGGAGGAGCTGTTGGAATACCATTACTTCCACCGGGCCCATAATCATTATTTACTTCAGCAAAACGTTGGATTTTCTGGAAGCGGAAATTATTGTCATAGCTTACGAGGATCTTTCCATTGGTTGCCTTACCCTTTTTTGTGGTTATTACAATTGCACCGTTACTTGCCTGACTGCCATATAAAGCAGTTGCTTCCGGCCCTTTTAATACAGTAACCTGGTCAATATCATTTGGATTAAGGTCAGCAATACGATTGGTATAATCATTATTCCTGTTTGGCAGATCAGATGCAAGGCCTATGCCTGTACCACCCTGTGAGTTAGTATTTAATGTGCTATTATCTAAAATAACGCCATCTACAATAAATAAAGGTTGATTGGTACCAGAGAGTGTATTAAAGCCCCTTAATATAATACCGGAGGATGCACCTGCAGCACCTGTTGTAGGTGTAACTGTAATTCCTGCAACCCTTCCTTGTAAGCTGTTTACAAAATTTTCACGTTGAGTTTCCTGGATATCTGTTCCACTTACCACTTGTGTAGAATAACCCAATTCCCTGGAAGCTTTTTTCCTATCCATTGCAGTTACCACCACTTCTTCCATGGTGCCATCAGCAGCTTTTAAGCGAATGAAAACAGTAAGAGGAGCACCTACTTTTAACTGGTGCGGCAAAAAACCTACCGAGCTGATAATTATAACATCTCCTTTTGCGGCACTAATGGTAAAAGACCCATTGGCATCTGTTTTAACCCCGGTTCCTTTACCTTTTACAGTAACGGAAGCTCCTGTAACAGGTGAATCATCCTTGTCATTGACAACTTTACCGGTAATGGTGGATTGGGCGAGTGAAGAAAGTGGGAGTAGCAGGAATGCGGATGCTACTACTTTAATTAGGAATTTTCTCATATAGCAAATTTTGGTAGGTGTAAATTAAGAAATTTTTACAAAAAGATGACAGATTAAAATTAAATATTGCTGCTTTAGCTGGAGAATGTTAATAAAATGGGCAGAATGAAATCAACTGTAATTGTAGTGTTATGCGGATAATTTATTGTTTTTTGTTCTTTGGCGCATAGTGTTGCCCGGATAATTTATTTTCTTTAGCCGTATTTTTTTTCAGACTGTCTTTTTTAACGGGTAATTGGGTTAAAGTGGCAGGCATGGTATCCGTTTTTAGTGCATCAGGGTTATCAGTTGATTTGGCAACATCTGTTTCTTCTTCATCTACAGCACCATAGTAATCACCAAAAATATTGGCCAGTATCTTTGCATGATAAATGGCCCGTGTAAATTTATTACCTATTACTATTATAGTGGCGCTGTCCTGCAAAAGCCGTACAAAAGTGGCATTACTTCCATGCCACCAGCCATTGTGATAAATTATTTTTTTTCCATCCGGAAAAATATTCATGCGCCACCCAAGCCCGTAATTTTTTATGCCTGGTTTTTCATTGCTGTAAGGTGTATAGGCCTGATCCAGTGTTGCGGGTGTAAAAATGATACCACTGGCTAATGCCCTGTCCCAGGTGAGCAGGTCACGCGGAGTGGTGTAAACATTTTTATCACCATACACATCATCTAAAAATCCAAAAGACATCAAACGGCCTTTCCAGTCGTAACTTGGTTTTACTTTATTACTGTCTCCCGGGCCGTATATAAACGTATTGTTCATCTGCAAAGGCTTAAAAAATATCTTCCTGATATACTCCGGGAATTTGGTACTAACAATTTTTTCAACCAGTAAAGCCAATAAAGCATAGTTGGTATTACTGTACGAGAAATGCGTATCGGGTGGTGCAATATTTTCAAGTTCTGCCTTGCGTGTAATAAGGTAATCCAGCACATCTTTATTCATCACCATCCTGGTCTTATCCCAGCCAAGGTTCTCCATAAAATAAATATAATTGGGTAAACCACTCCGGTGGTTCAATAAAGTCCGTATGGTAACACCCGGGTAATTGAAGGCGGGGAAATATTTACTGTATTCATCATCCAGCGATAATTTTCCGTCCTGCCATAATTTTAATACCGCCATGGCGGTGAAGGTTTTGGAGGTAGAAGCGATGTGCAGTGGGGTATTTTCATTTATACTATCGGTACCGGGTAAGTGCCCGGTGCCGCTATACCTTTCAAAAACAATATTGCCTTTTTTCGCTACAATAATCCCGCCATTGAAACCCTTTTGCCTTAACACAGAATCGTACCAGGCCGTGCAGGCATTTTTTATCCTGGTAAATTCTGCATCGCTTACAGGAGAAGGTGTGGGTAATGTTATTAATGGCAGGTCGTCCTTAGCAACGCTTTTTTCAGTTGAATTACCGGAACAGGAAGACAAAAGGAGGGCAATAACAACGATGCCTGGATAAGTGGATATCCCACCCATGATTCTTCGGGAAGGGGGCTTTGCAGCTGTGGCGGCCCTGAATATGGATCTTATTGACGGCAACATAAAATATTAAGACGCAGATAGAATATATTTGTGCAAAATACGCCCTAATAACCATGGCAGAAAAAAAAATAACGAGTTATCCCAAAGAGAAGATCAATATTCTTTTTTTAGAGAATATCAGTGATGCAGCTGTAAAACATTTTAATGCTGCCGGTTACGCCGGTGTAAAAAAAATAAACAGCGCCTTTAGTGAAGATGAACTGGTTGCTGCAATTAAAGATGTGCACTTACTGGGTATACGCAGTAAGACACTCATCACAAAAAAAGTATTGGATGCTGCGCAAAAACTGCAGGCCATCGGGTGTTTTTGTATTGGCGTTAACCAGGTTGACCTGAAGGCCGCAACAAAGAACGGGGTGGCTGTTTTTAATGCCCCCTATAGCAATACCAGGAGTGTTGCTGAACTGGTGATCGGTGCATCGATCATGCTGATAAGAAGGATTGTTGATAAAAATAAAGCGGCGCATGAAGGTAAGTGGCTAAAAGAAGCCAGTGGTGCTTATGAATTGCGTGGAAAAACCCTGGGTATCATCGGTTATGGAAATATCGGCAGCCAGGTGAGCGTACTTGCAGAAAGCCTGGGAATGAAAGTTATTTTTTATGATACCGAAACCAGGTTACCATTGGGTAATGCAGAAGATAAAAAAAATTTAAGGGAAGTGGTGAGCAAATCGGATATCGTAACGCTCCACGTACCTGAACTGGCAAGTACAAAAAAACTCGTCAATAAGAATAACCTGAAATATTTTAAAAAGGGGGCCATATTAATTAACTATGCAAGGGGAGAAGTGGTTGACCTTGATGCTTTACGTCAATCTTTACTGAATGGGCATTTGAGTGGCGCAGCAGTAGATGTATTTCCCCTGGAGCCGGAAAAGAATGGCGATGAATTTACTACACCGCTGCAGGGGCTAAGCAATGTGTTGCTGACGCCGCATATCGGTGGCAGCACACAGGAAGCACAACACAATATCGGCGATGATGTAAGTAATAAACTCTTCAATTACCTGGAGAAGGGCATCAGTACCGGGTCGCATACCATACCAGCACTTGCATTGCCCCCGCAGGAAGGAACCCACCGTATATTGCATATCCATAATAATGTACCCGGTGTGCTTTCAGAAATCAATACGCAATTGAGCAGGCATAAGATAAATATTCTTGGGCAGTACCTTAAGACCAATGATGAGATCGGTTACGTAGTACTGGATGTTGATAAAGGCCTGAGCAAAAATGCACTGGAATTATTGCGGAAGGTAAGGGCCACCATAAAAGTGCGGATGTTGTATTGATCTTCCCAAACAGGACCCCCGATGTGAAAAACCGGATTTATTTCTTTATTTTCAATATTTATTGAAAATATCGTATCTTTGCGGCAGTAAAAACAGATCTATGAAACTTATCATCATGGGCGGCGGATTTGGAGGTTTAAGGCTCGCCCGCAAACTCAGTAACAAGCCCGGCTTTGAAGTCACCCTCATCGATAAATTCAATTACCACCAGTTTCAACCCTTATTTTACCAGGTAGCTACAGCCGGACTGGATGCCAGTAATATTTCTTTTCCGCTGCGGAAGGTTTTTCAGAAAAGTAAGAATGTACGTTTCAGGATGGCGGAAGTGCAACAGGTACAGACTACAGAAAAAAAAGTGATCACCGATGTGGGTCCTTTTGAATATGATGCACTGGTGATCGCAACCGGTGCGGATACAAATTTTTTTGGCAACCAGCAGCTGATGGACAATGCCTTTCCTATGAAAAGTACGGTGGAAGCCCTTCAATTGAGGCACCGTTTACTGCACAATTTTGAAGACGCTTTAAATGTAAAAACCCCGGCAGCATTAAAAAGATTAATGACCATTGTAGTGGTGGGGGGCGGCCCAACCGGGGTGGAACTTAGCGGGGCCATTGCTGATATGAAGCGTTTTGTACTGCCCAAAGATTACCCCGAACTTGATTTTACCCAAATGAAAATCTATTTGCTGGAAGGTACCGGTAAAACACTGGCGGCCATGAGTGAAAAGTCGAGCAGGGATTCTCTGCGCTACCTGGAGAGGTTAGGCGTAACCGTTATGCCCAATACTTTACTGAAAGATTACGACGGGGAAAAAGCGGTATTACACAACGGGAAAAACATTGATACCTCGATGGTGATCTGGGCTGCAGGTATTAAAGGTAATGTTCCGCAGGGCATTCCAGCCGACCTTATTGCAAGGGGCAACCGCATAAAAGTTGACAGGCATTGCCAGGTAAATGGCTTCAGCAATGTCTTTGCCATAGGCGATGTTGCGTATATGGAAGAACCCGCCTGGCCCAATGGCCATCCACAGGTGGCACCGGTTGCCATGCAGCAGGCCGATACACTGGCACAAAATTTACGCCGCATTGAAATGAAAAGCAGCAGTGCATTGCTCGAAGAATTTGTTTACAATGATAAAGGAAGCATGGCTACCGTGGGCCGCAACCTTGCAGTGGTGGATATGCCTAAACCAAAATTACACTTTGGCGGGTTCTTTGCCTGGATGATCTGGATGGGACTTCACCTCATGCTCATACTAGGTGTAAAGAACAGGTTCTTTGTTTTCAGCAACTGGCTGTATAATTATTTTACTTATGATCAGAACCTGCGGTTGATATTCAAAGAATTTTATAAGGAAAGAAAAAAATAGAAGGGGATTATATCTTTTTCTTCGGGGTTTCTTTAACCGATCTGCTTCAATACTTTTTTTGCCCTGCTTTTAAAGCCTGCCGTCTGGTGAGGCAATTGATCTTCAATCAATAATTTTAGTTCGGGGATAATTTCGGGATATGCAGCCACCATATTACCCAATACCGCCATGGAATATACTTTTACCGCAAGTGTTGCTATTGGCGATTCAAGGCAATTGAAACAGATATTCATTATGGCACCATGATATTTTTCCGGGATATCAATGGCTTCCAATAATTTTAAGCTATTGCGTTTCACCGCATCGTGCAGGCCCGGCTTTTCCAGGTTTTTAATCAGTTTATCCCAGTGTTTGTTAATGAACCCCGGGTGTGCAATTGTACAATAGCTTACCGGCCATGCCGCCCTTTGCACTACACGATATTCATCATTCAAAAAAAGCGAGAAGAGTTCATCGAAACGTTGCTGATTATCCCCCACCCATTTTACCAACCTTGTGCATTGCGCTTTGGAATGTTCTTTTAAAATTTCCTGCCTTAGCATAAATGGTGCCACGGGTTGCACTAATTTTTACTAATATAAAACATTCATGTAGATTCGTGCAATTCGCAGCAAAAAATATTCATGACAACATTTGTCCTGCAGCAATTTGGGTTCAGCAAAGACGATTGTGCCATACAACAATATGGCAGCGGACTCATCAATGATACCTGGCTGGTCAAAAAAAAATCTACGGATGAAAAATTTATCCTTCAAAGGATCAATTCCCTGATTTTTAAATCACCCAATGATATCGCCGCCAATATTCGACTCGTCAATGACCATTTAAAAAAATACCACCCGGAATATTTATTTGTTGCACCCATTAAAACTATTGATGGGAAAGAACTGGTAAACAGGGGAGACGAATATTTCAGGCTATTCCCTTTCGTTAAAGATTCTCATACCATTGATACTGTTGAAAAACCTTCACAGGCTTATGAAGCTGCAAAGCAATTCGGCAGGTTTACAAAAAAACTGGCCCGGCTCGATATCACAGCATTGAAAATTACGTTGCCCGATTTCCATAATCTTTCACTTCGCTATCAGCAATTTGAAAAGGCATTGATAAGTGGTAATAAGGAAAGGATAATGCAGTCGAAGGAGCTGATCACATCTTTGCAACAACATAAAAATATCGTTACTGAATTTGAAACGGCTAAATCAAATTTTAAGGCCAGGTGTACCCATCATGATACCAAGATCAGCAATGTGCTGTTTGATGAAAATGGCCAGGGGCTTTGTGTGATTGACCTGGATACCCTGATGCCCGGTTTTTTCACCAGTGATGTGGGTGATATGATGCGCACTTACCTGTCGCCGGTGAGTGAGGAAGAAAAGGATTTTGCAAAGATCGAAATACGGCCGGCTTTTTATAAAGCCATTGTTGATGGATATACAGCAGCAATGGGAGAGGAACTGAATGATATGGAAAAAAAATATTTTCTTTTTGCGGGGAAATATATGATCTATATGCAGGCCATCCGTTTTTTAACCGATCATATCAATAACGATATTTACTATGGCAGTAAATATGAGGGCCATAACTTTGTAAGGGCGGCAAATCAAATCACTTTATTACAAAGACTGGTAGAATTTGAATCGGTAAATAAAGGATGACAATTCACGGTAAAGGCTATTCTAAGGTTTTCACCCCTTTGATCTCTTTCGCTTCTACTTGCAGCAGGTCAAAAACAATGATCTCATTATTGCCCTTTTTGAACCAGCCTGCCGGGCAGTATAAATGTTGTTGTGGGCCAATATTCCAGTACCGGCCAAGGTTGTGGCCATTGATGTACACCATGCCTTTACTGTAACTGCTCATGGCAAAATAAGTATCGCCCGTTTCAGCCAGTGAAAAATTCCCTTTAAAGAAAAACCCTTTGCGGTCATCCATGCCCCGGTCCTGCGTTGCAGCCTGTGTAACAAACTTCCCGTCCATCGGCAATAAGAATGTTTCCCAGTTCATCAGGGTCATGCCATTTAGGGTAACCCTGTCCGTTATACCCTTCCTGTCGATCATATACTGCGCAAAATTCACATGGCCCATACCCTCCACTAAAATATCCAACACAGGATCGGCCATTGTTGATTTTGGAAGGGTAACGGTCCATTTGCCGCCATCACGGTAGATGGTGTCAATGAACTTTCCATCTAAAAATATTAAAGCATAATCATGTGGTGCAGTAATAGTGAGTTTACCGGTTTTGTGGCCGATAAGTTTTGTGCGGTACAGTATTAACCCCTGGTTTTGCCCATAATCTTCCATGGGCTTTGGCTGTACAGAAAATATTGGTGGAGGTAAGCGGTTCCAGATGGTTGTCATGTATTTCATCGATACCGCAGGCACTTCAATCGTTGAAATGGCTTTGGGGATATCCTGCAGTTTATGATCAGTGTATTTTGCGATCAGGTTACGCAGCATAAAATATTTTGCTGTTGCCTGCCCCTGTTCATTGATGGGTGCATCATAATCATAACTCGTGATAGCTGGCTGGTATTGTGTTGCAGAAAATGAATTGGCGCCTGCAGTAAAACCAAAATTTGTTCCGCCATGCACTACATAAAGATTAAAGGACCTCTTGTGCTGCAAAAGATATTCCATTTCTTTTTTGAGGTCATTGGTATCGGGCCGTTGCCATTTTTCACTCCAATGGGTAAGCCAGCCGGGATAGGTCTCACTGCTGAACGCAGGTACATCAGCATCTGCTTTTGTTGCCTGTGCAAAATCATCATCACTGCTGCCGCTGTCGAGTCCGATGGCGGTACCTTTTATATGCCCGGCTTCCAGCATGAAGGGTGTGGCACCGTCTGCGGTATAGAAAGGTATCCTGATCCCATTCTTTAACCAGGCATTCCTTAATTCTTCCAGGTAAATTTTATCGTTGCCATAGCTGCCATATTCGTTTTCTATTTGTACCATCAGTATCGGCCCGCCATTGATGCATTGCAGCGGCACTACTTCTTTTGCCAGGTGTGCAATATACCTTTCTGCAGCATCCATGTACCTGGTATCCATGCAGCGCACTTTAATATCAGGATATTTTAAGAGATAGGTGGGGAGCCCCCCAAAATCCCATTCGGCACAAACATAGGGGCCAGGGCGAAGCAATACCCACATGCCTTCCTGCTGACAGGTACGGATAAACGCTGAAATATCCCGGTTCTCTGTACTGAAATCAAATACGCCTTCTTTTTGTTCATGGTAATTCCAGAAGATATAAACTGCAATGGTATTACATCCCATCGCCTTTGCCATTTGTATGCGTTGCCTCCAGTATTCCCTTGGTATCCTTGCAGGGTGCATCTCGCCACTGATGATCTGTAAAGGCTTTCCGTCTAATAAAAAATCAGTTTTGGATAATGTGAAATTATGTTTTTGTGCAGTGCAATAAAAGCCAGAAATTAAAATTAAAAAAACAATAAAGGATATTTTGAAACCGGCATTGGTAATGCTATTCAACGCCGTCCACGCCGTGGCGGGGCTCACTTGTGTTTTTTCAACAATTTTCAGCTTGCTTACATTATTTTTTAAGGACATCGTACAATGATTTTATTTTTAATTTCCTTAGGTCTGCATTCCTTATGTTTTTACCATTGATGGTCAGTAAAAGCCTTGTGTTCGGCTTCATGTCAAAGTAATCAATGTTTAATTTTAATTCGCCTTTATCAGTGTAAACATGTACATACTTTGCAAAATTTCCTACAGTTAATGCATAAATATCATTACCCATCGGCTCAAATAAAAATCCGGGATCCTGTAATTTGAGATCCTTTGGATAAATGCTATCTTTCACGGGCTTCACATCATCTCTATATGCCTCCCTAACCGCATACCATGCGGCTTTTGGCTGCCTGCTGTAATCAGTGATGCTCCAGCTTGTAACGGGCCAGCAATCATTCAGCTGCCATAATAATGTACCCATATTAACCGGGTATTTACTTCTATGAATAGCAATGCTGTTCTTTAAAATATAATATTGCAGGCATTGCGTCAGGTAAGTATAATCCTCCAAAGAAAGTCGGCTCAACTTTGCTGAATCAATAAAATAACGGGTGAGGTAATGATCCAGTTTTATAAATCCATCACTTGCTTTCTGGTGGGCATTGATTACGGGCGAATGTATGACCCTGTCTTGGGGTTGGGTAAAACTATTGATGGTATTCATATTTGGCATGGCCTGCATGCCATATTCACTTACAAATCTTCCTGTTTTATTCTTAAATGCTTCCCAGTCTTCCAATCCCCACCAAACTCCCCAGTAATGGCTGTCTCCTTCGGTAAAACTTTCCTCATGTCCCCAGCCATGCATGGGCGAAGTGGATACATAAGGCCTTGTGCCATCAAATTCATTGATCCATTTTTTCAGGCTGTCATTAAATAATCTCTTATAATCATTCCACAGTTTTACAGAATCGGCGCCATGTAAATTAAACTGGTCCTGCCATCCCCAGTTATTCCAGGCTTCATCAATTTCATTATTACCGCACCATAAAACGATACAGGGATGATTGCGTAAACGCCCGGCCTGGTATTTTACTTCTTCCCTTACATTATTAAAAAAATGCTCATCGCCGGGCACCATGCCGCCTGCAAACATAAGGTCCTGCCATACCATTATCCCCAATGAATCGCAGAGGTCATAAAATTCATCAGCTTCATAGATACCGCCGCCCCATACACGCAGCATATTCATATTGGCATTCTTTGCCATGATGAGCAACTTCCTGTAATCGGCTTTTTTTAATCTAGGTAAAAAAACATCGGCGGGTATCCAGTTGGCACCTTTACAATAAACAGGTTTGCCGCCTGTTTCAAAATAGAAGGAAGTGCCAACCGCATCTTTTTGCTGAATAAGTTTGGTATTCGATACTAACGGTAATGTGGTAACGATAACGTGTACATCAAAAGCGGTGAGTTTTATTTTCTTCCAGATGCCGCAGCCTACAAACCTGGGGCCCCAGTCCCAGCCAAACTGGAATTGTGCTTTGCGGGCAAATACCCGGGGGTTATCAGGGAGAACGAGTGGCAGCAGCGACTTTGCGATACTGTCAACTTTGTTTTGCGCAGAATGGAATTTAATAATTAATTCATTGTTTATTTTTTTAGCCACGCCCTTTACATTAACCGTCCATCCCCTGAACATATTATCGGCCTGTAATATTGATCGGCCATTTAAGTATACATCCGCATAGGTATCGAGGCCGTCAAATACCAATTCAATGATTTTTTTTGCAAATGCCTTTGCATCGATATTAAAAACGGTTTTGTATTCCCAATCGGCCTTATCGATCCATTGCAGCTTGCTTTCATTATCGCGGTAATAGGGATCGGGAATGAGTTTGTTAGCTAACAAGTCGGTGTGAATAGTACCTGGTACAGTAGCCGGATACCATTTTTTATTGACAGTATGATAAAATTGCCAGTTGGCGTTTAATTCAATGGAAAGGTTTTGTGCTTTTGCCTGTATGGGTATTAAAAAGAGCAACTGGATTAAAGAAATAATGCAGCTTTTCATTTTTAAATACTGTTTAGGTTGGCGATGATATTTTTTATCTCATCTTCATCCACAGCAACTGACCTTAAATCCTCCTGCATTGCATCATTTATATATTTCATTTTACTGTCAATAAAAATTCTTGCAGAACTATGGAACTCAACTGCACCTGTTTTTTTAGCGAGCGTGATAATATTGCTGGAGCGTACACCACTACCCGGCATGATAATGATGCGGTCACCGGCTTGTTTAATTAACCGGGCAATCAATTCGGCGCCATCCAATGCATTGGGTTTTTGCCCGCTGGTAAGAATCCTTTTACAACCGGTATCAATGATGTCTTCCAATGCTTTTGATGCATCGCTGGTCCTGTCA
>JAYWAN010000144.1:0-4409 GCA_043782405.1 Chitinophagaceae bacterium | reverse complement strand
GGATGCACCCATACGCAGGATCACCAGTGCTGATGCTCCCATGCACTATGCACCAAATTTGGTAGCAGCTTATTTACCGGATGTTCCAAGAACGGTAAAACTCATCAAGGAAGTGATGTACCTGAAGAAATAGGTGATAATGTTGACAAGGATTCTTTATCAACCTGTTTCTATTTAACTTGTCAATTTAATTGCGCATCAAAACCTGCCGTACTATAATCCTTAACAATATTATAGAGTGTATCCCTTTCCACTGGTCTGCGTTTTACCTGCTTAATTAAAGTAACCAGTTCTTCCGTGCTCATTGCAGGAGATTGTTCTTCACTGCCCGCCATGCTGTAAATTTTTGTGGAATCATCAATGGTACCGTCGATGTCATTAACGCCAAAGGATAGACTAAGCTGTGCATTTTGCCTGCCAAGCATCGGCCAGTAAGCTTTAAGGTGCGGAAAATTATCTAAATAGATCCTTGCAATGGCATAGAGGCGCATATCTTCTGTTGTAGTGGACTCCCGCACATGGCTCATTGCATTATCCTTATTCCTGAACTTTAAAGGGATGAATGTATTGAAGCCCTTTGTTTTATCCTGCAATTCCCGCAGCCTGCGCATATGATCAATACGGTGTTCATATTTTTCAATATGGCCATACAACATGGTGGCATTACTGTGCATACCTAAATTATGCGCAGCTTCATGAATACCCAACCATCCGGCTGCATCTACTTTATCTGCGCATATCTGTTCCCGTATCGCTGGTGCAAAGATCTCGGCACCGCCGCCGGGCAGGCTATCCAATCCTGCTGCATGCAGTTTTTTCATTCCTTCTGCTGTGCTCAACTTCGCTTTACGGAACATATAATCCAGTTCAACAGCAGTGAATGCTTTTACGTGTAGCCCCGGCCGGTGTGCTTTTATCTTCTGCATCAGTTCAATAAAATAATCCATATTCATTTTGGGATGCACGCCACCAACAATATGCACTTCAGTGATGGGTTTGCCGTCATAACTCTTTACAATATCCAACATCTGGTCAATACTCAGTTCCCAGCCGTCTTCCTTATGTGCATACAGGCGGGAGTAGGAGCAGAATTCGCAACTGAACACACAAACATTGGTGGGTTCAATATGAAAATTACGATTGAAGTAAGTGGTGTCACCATGAATTCTTTCCCGGATAAAATTGGCCAGCGCACCAACAAAAGAAAGGCTGCCTTTTTCAAACAGTGTTAAACATTCTTCATCTGTGATTCGTTCTGCTTTTTTTACTTTTGAAGCAATGGCTTTAAGGCCGGTATCGGTTGTGGAATTTATTATAATATCAATAGAAGCGCTCATTCAAAAAATTTTACAAATTTACGGTGATAATGGATGTTGTAACATTATTTTTTGTGAATCCCCTTGTCTTACTGGACGGGATCGTCCAATAAAAACGCCCTCGTTTGCGCTCCTTGCAGAATAAATGGTTATCTTCCCTATCTAAAATAAAACAAAGCCATATGAGTATTAAGTTACGCCTCACTTTCATGAGTTTTTTGCAATTCTTTGTTTGGGGTGCATGGTTGATCACCATCGGTACCTATTGTTTTAATGCCAAACATTGGACATTTCCTCAATTTGGCGCTATTTTTTCAACGTTGGCACTTTCTTCCCTCTTCATGCCTGCTTTAACAGGGATCATTGCAGATAAATGGCTCAATGCTGAAAGGCTTTATGGCATATTGCATATATTATATGGTGCCATACTCTTTTACGTTCCCAGTGTAAATGACCCGAATACATTGTACTATGTAATATTTGCGGCAATGATCTGTTATATGCCAACCATCTCTTTATCAAATTCCATTGCTTACACGATCTTAAAAAATAACAAGTTTGATGTGGTTAAGGTCTTTCCGCCTATCCGGGTATGGGGAACCATCGGTTTTATTGTGGCTATGTGGATCACTAATCTTACCGGCAGCAAAGTTAATTCCAATCAGTTCATCATAGGAGGTGTGGGGGCAATTATTTTAGGTATTTATTCTTTTACCTTACCCAAATGTCCGCCACAAAAAACGATCGCAAAAGATGCATCCCTTATTGAACAACTGGGGTTAAATGCTTTTAAATTATTCGCCAATTATAAGATGGCTTTATTTTTCATTTTCGCTATGTTTTTGGGCGCCGCACTACAATTGACAAATATGTATGGTGATCAATTTATTTTCAATTTTGGAACAATGCCGCAATATGCCAATTCATTAGTTGTGAAATATTCAACGATCGTCATGTCGATATCCCAAATATCAGAAACGGTATTCATTATCACAATACCATTTTTCCTAAGACGTTTCGGCATTAAAAAAGTCATGTTGTTTTCCATGCTGGCCTGGGTGCTTCGGTTTGGACTTTTTTCTTATGGCAACCCGGGAGATGGTTTGTGGATGATCGTCCTGTCCTGTATTGTATACGGCATGGCCTTCGATTTTTTCAACATATCGGGGTCGTTATTTGTAGAATCCACAACAGATCAAAAGATACGGTCCAGTGCCCAGGGATTATTCATGATGGTAACAAATGGGATTGGCGCTTATTTGGGAAGCAAGATCAGTGGTTATGTGATTGGTAAATATTTTGTCTCTACAGAAGGAGTAACTGATTGGCATGGTGTCTGGATGACATTTGCCATCTATGCATTGGTGATTGCTGTGCTTTTTGCCATCATGTTTAAACATAAACACGATCCTAATGCATTAACAAACGTGCAACATTAATATTCAACTCAACTATTGTTGCATAAAAAACTCCCGTTTACGGGAGTTTTTTATAGGCGAAATAAATGCCATCAATATCAGTGTGCGATCATTTATGCTGCTCGATCTTTTTTACAAAATTAACTTTGGGTTGTGCCCCTACTAATTTGTCAACAACCTGCCCGCCTTTTACAAATAAGATAGCCGGTATACTGGTGATGCCATAGTTCATGGATATTTGGGGGTTATGATCAACATTTACCTTGCCAATATTCACTTTACCATCGTATTCCTTTGCCAGTTCCTCAATAACGGGGCCTATTGCACGGCAGGGGCCGCACCATTCTGCCCAAAAATCAATTACTGATAATTTATCGGAGGCCAATACATCTGTTTTAAAGTTTGCGTCTGTGAATTCGTGTGCCATAGTTATTATTTTAAGGTATGAAGGGCAAATTTACATCCAAAGTTTAACATGTGTTGTAATGACATATTCACAGTATGTGCTAAAATAATATTGTCATAAAAAGAGCCATTCTGGCTGAAAAGACTATTGTATTTGCTAATCCTGCAGATTATCTTTAATGCCTAAAATTTAAAACTATGTACCTGATACGTGAAGTTTTCCAGGCAAAGCCTGGCAAAGCCAAAGAACTGGTAAAGATGTTTAAACTGGCTGGTCCGCATTTTGAAAAAATGGGGGCAATGAAAAACATGAAAGTGCTTACAGATATTGTGAGCACCTACTGGACAGTTATCGTGGAATCAGAGACGGACGATATGGGTGAATTCTTCGCCAACCTTCGTTCTGCTACCATGAGTGATGAACTGAAGGATATAATGAAGGGCTATATGGATTGTGTGGAAGGAGGAAAAAGGGAGATTTATATGATAGAGTAAGGTTTAAGGCAAAAGTGAAACCAAAAACTAAGAAATGCTCCTGACTTTTGGGTTTAAATTTTTCACTTTGACTTAGCTTTAACCCGTAATTACACTTACGTCCACATCGGGGTGCTCATTTAAAAAAACGGCCATCTCATCATTCATGGTGAATCCGTTTTCAAGGCTGTACATGCCTACTTTAAAATTATTGCGGTTATCGGTAATGTTGAATTTGATGGAAGACTTACCTGGATTGGCTTTCATATTTTTTTCAATAAAACTTACAAAATCGCTACTAACAGATTGCGGCTCCACGTCTATCACTACCTGTTTGGTAAGCATTGGCTTTACTGTTTCCAGTAAATGGATCTTTGCCAGCCTGAATTCATATTGGTCACTGTTATACCTTGGGCGAAAACCTCCTTCCACCAATACGATCATCCCTTTTTCGAGGTAATTGGTATAGCGTACATAATCTTCGCTCCATAACATGAACTCTGCTTTACCACTGTAATCTTCAATGGTGAGTATTCCAAAATTTTTTCCCGTCTTTGTTAACCGGTGCTGCGCATCAATAACAAGGCCGGCTACACGAAATTGCTTTGCAGGATTGGCATGTGTATTCACCGCTGCCTTGAATTCAACATAATCTGCCAGCGGCGTGATGTTATAATGCTTCATTTCAAACTTGTAATTATCCAAAGGATGGCCGCTCATGTACATGCCCGTAACTTCCTTTTCATAATCCAGCTGTACTGCCAGTGGCCAGGGCTCACAAACGGATAATTTTGGT
>JAYWAN010000143.1:0-4418 GCA_043782405.1 Chitinophagaceae bacterium | reverse complement strand
AAACCGCTTTAGGATGATAATCCTTATACTAATCCGCCTTCGACAAGCTCAGGCTGACATCTTTTTCAAAAATTAATTTTCAAACTGTACCACTACTTAATATTCGCCATAATTAATATTGTCTTAATTTCGGTTCTGCAAATAGTTGTTTAACTAACTAATATCACCATGTCAAAAAGAATCATAAAAAAAGTGGCTGTCCTGGGAAGCGGGGTAATGGGTAGCCGTATAGCTTGTCATTTTGCAGGAGTGGGTCTGCAGGTTTTATTACTTGATATAATGCCAAAGGATCTGGCAGCAGATGCAAAGACTGCTGAGCGGAATAAAATTGTAAATGATGCATTGACCGCGGCCATCAAATCAAACCCATCACCAGTTTATACAAAAGATGTGGTGAAGAAAATCCGGACAGGGAATTTTACCGATAACATGAAAGATATTGCCGATTATGACTGGGTGATAGAAGTGGTGGTGGAAAGGCTGGACATCAAGTTATCTGTTTTTACCGAAGTGGAAAAATACCGTAAGCCCGGAACATTGATCACTTCAAATACTTCGGGTATTCCTATCCATATGATGACCGAAGGGAGAAGCGATGATTTTAAAAAACATTTCTGTGGTACTCACTTTTTTAACCCGCCCAGATATTTAAGGTTGCTGGAGATCATCCCAACACCTTTTACAGATCCTGCGATAGTGGATTTCCTGATGCACTACGGCGACCTTACATTGGGTAAAACGACTGTATTGTGTAAGGACACTCCTGCTTTTATTGCCAACAGGATCGGCGTTTTTGGGATGATGGCCATTATGAATGCGATGGAAAAACTGCAACTTAATGTTGATGAGATCGACGCACTAACGGGACCGGTTATTGGCCGTCCCAAATCAGCCACATTCCGTACTGCAGATGTAGTTGGGATAGATACATTGGTGAAAGTGGCGAAAGGTGTTCATGATAACTGCCCCGATGATGAAGCGAAAGAACAATTTATCATTCCTGCCTGGCTGAATAAGATGGTAGAGAATAACTGGCTGGGTGATAAGACCGGGCAGGGTTTCTTTAAGAAAACCAAGTCTACCACAGGAGAAAAGGAAATACTTACGCTTAACCTGCAAACGTTGGAATATGGCCCAAGGCAAAAGCCAAAATTTGCAACACTCGAAACCGCCAAACCCATTGAAGACCTGAAATCAAGGATCAAAGCCTTGTGTGCAGGAACGGATAAGGCCGGTGAATTCTACAGGCAGTTTCATTATAATCTATTTTCTTATATCTCTCACCGCATCCCCGAAATAAGTGATGAACTGTACCGGGTAGACGATGCCATGATGGCAGGCTTTGGCTGGGAGATCGGCGCTTTCGAAAGTTGGGATACGCTGGGTGTTGCAAAAACTGTTGCAGCCATGAAAGCGGCTGGCAATAGCGTTGCTGCATGGGTGGAGGAAATGCTGGCCAGTGGTGCAACAAGTTTTTATAAAGTGGAAGACGGAAAGCGTTTATGCTATGATGTTAGCAGTAAAGCGTATAAACCATTGCCCGGCGCAAATACCTTTATTGTAATGCGCAATTTTGAGAATGAAACAGTCTGGAAGAACAGCGCCTGCCGCGCTTATCATTTGGGCAATGATGTTTTGGGGCTGGAGTGGTATACCAAAATGGGCAGCATTGGAGGCGAAGTGTTGGAAGGCATTCAACGCTCCATCTCTCTGGCAGAAGAAAAATATAAAGGGCTGGTTATTGCCAATGAAGGAACTAATTTCAGTGCGGGTGCTAATGTGGGGATGATATTCATGCTGGCTATTGAACAGGATTACGATGAAATTGATATGGCCATACGGATGTTCCAGAATACAATGATGCGGGTGAGGTATTCCGGCATACCCGTTGTGGTAGCGCCACACGGACTTGCATTAGGCGGCGCCTGCGAAATGAGTTTACACGCCGATAAAGTTATTCCCGCTGCAGAAACCTATACTGGCTTGGTGGAGGTAGGCATTGGCGTTATACCGGGTGGTGGTGGCACAAAAGAGTTTGTATTGAGGGCTGCAGATGAAGTACATGATGGCGAACCCGATACCATCACTTTACAAAATCGTTTTTTAACTATCGCTACGGCTAAAGTGGCCACTTCAGCTTTTGAAGCATACGACCTGGGTATTTACAGGAAAGGAAGAGATATTGTAAGTCTTAATTTGGGCAGAAGAATTGCAGAAGCCAAACAAGCGGTCATCGAATTATATGATGACGGTTATGTAATGCCTGTGCAGCGCAGTGATATTAAAGTATTGGGCCGCTCGATGCTGGGTGCAATGCATGCAGGCATCAATGGTATGTGGCGGGGCAACTATGCTACTGACCATGATGTTACCGTTGCAAAAAAATTAGCCTATGTGATGTGTGGCGGTGATCTTACCGAACCCACATTGGTAAGCGAACAATATTTACTCGATCTTGAACGGGAAGCTTTCTTAAGTCTCACCGGTGAGAAGAAAACACTGGAAAGGATACAATCCATTTTAAAAAGCGGGAAACCGTTAAGGAATTAAACAGCTAAAAGCGTAAATTGACAGGGCACCGGTATTTTACCGGTGCTTTCTTTTTTATTTCTACATTTGTTATCTAATAAATGAACGATGAAAAAACTCATTTTCTTTTTGTCCCTGATCATAAGCCTGTCGGCTTTTCCCCAAGGTAAAATGCTGAGCATGGAAGATGCAATGGTGAAGAACAGGACAAGCCTTGCAGTCGAAAATTTAAAACAACTCCAATTTGTTTATGGCACCAATAATTATGTCTACCTCAAAAAGGCGAATGATAATGAAATGTGGATGATAGGCGGTTTCAAAATGAAAGAAGACACTGTCTTTCTTACACTCGACCAGCTGAATGAAAAATTAAAAACGGTATCCGGCTATGGCGAACTGGAGAAAATGCCTGCCATACAGTTCAATGCAGATACCAGTTGGATAATGACGGTCAAAGGGGCTAAGATCGCATTGAATCCTAAAAACGGCCATGTAAAAGATATCATCCCGGAAGCACTTGCCCAAAAGGAGCATATAGAAGAAAGCAGCGCCGGTTATATAGCGTATGTGGAGAATAATAATTTATTTGTTGTGCAAAACATGTATGGTAACAACCAGGTTACCACCGACGGCACCAAAGATATCGTCTATGCATCATCGGTACACAGGGATGAATTTGGTATCAATAAAGGGACATTCTGGAATAATAACGGTAAGCAACTTGCTTTTTACCGGATGGACCAGACTATGGTAACAGATTATCCCATCATTGACTGGAGCCAGCGCCCTGCAAAAAGTGAAAACATAAAATACCCCATGGCAGGCGATAAAAGCCACCAGGTAACTGTAGGTGTATACAATGCCGAAACAAAGGCACTGGTGTATTTAAAAACCGGGGAGCCTGTTGAACAGTACCTTACTAATATTGCCTGGAGCCCGGATGATAAATTTATTTATATCGCCGTATTGAACAGGGGGCAGGACCATATGAAGCTGAATCAATACGATGCGGTTACAGGTGATCTTATAAAAACATTGTTTGAAGAAAGAGATGATAAATATGTGGAGCCGCTTGTACCCATGTTGTTCTTAAAAAACAATGCCGGCCAGTTCATCTGGCAGAGCAATCGCGATGGCTGGAACCATTTATATTTATATGATACAGCAGGCAATTTAATAAAGCAGCTTACAAAGGGCCTGTGGGAGGTAACGGAAGTAAAGGGCTTTGATGAGAAAGGCGAGAATTTATTTTATATGGCCACGGAAGAATCTCCCATTACTAAAAATTTATACCAGCTTAATATCAAGTCGGGCAGGTCAAAACGCATTACCCAGGTCTTCCAGTTACACAATACACAGGTAAATGCCGATGGAAAATTTGTACTGGATAATTTCAGCAGTCCGGATAATCCCCGGACCATCCAGCTGATAGAAACAAAAACGGGTAAAACAAAAACATTACTGCAAGCTGCTAATCCTTTAAGCGGCTATGCGTTGGGGAAACTCAGCATCTTTAAATTAAAGAATGCAGGAGGTGATGATATGTTTTGCAGGATGTTCAAACCTGTTGATTTCGACAGCACCAAAACATACCCTGTAATTGTTTACTGGTACGGCGGGCCTCATGCACAAATGATATTGAATGCCTGGAATGGCGGTGCAGGTGATTACTGGTTTCAATACATGGCCGAACGTGGGTATATTGTATTTACATTGGATCCAAGGGGTAGCGATAACCGCGGCAAAGCCTTTGAGCAAACGATCTTTCGCCATGCCGGTGAACCGCAGATGGAAGACATGGTGATCGGTGTAAATTACCTGACTGCATTACCCTTTGTTGATAAAAACAGGATGGGTTTGTTTGGCTGGAGTTATGGCGGGTTCATGAC
>JAYWAN010000142.1:0-11752 GCA_043782405.1 Chitinophagaceae bacterium | reverse complement strand
TTCAGGAATGATATCAGCAATTTAATTGACCGCTACAATCTTCCCTTCACTAAAACCAATAACCAATCCATTTACAGTTATGTGAATGTGAACAGGGTCTTTACGCAGGGATTCGAATGCAGCATCAGTCAAAAAATATTGGATCTATTCACCATTAATGCGGGCTACCAGTACCTGGAAGCAAAGGACAAAGATGTGATTGAAAGAATAAAGGAAAATAAAATTGTAAAAAGAGACCCCGTAACATTTGCAAGTACCTATGTGAGTAGCAGCGAATACGGTGGCCTGTTCAACCGGAGTAAACACAGCGCCAACCTACAGTTAATGTATTCCAACAAACAACATTGGCTCAACGGAAGCATAAGGGCTGTTTACCGGGGCCGCTTTGGTTATAGTGATATCAATGGTGATAATATCCTCGATGACGACCGTGAATATGTAAAAGGGTACATTCTGTTAAACAGCAGCATTAGTATCGCATTTAAGAACGGGCTGCAATTGCAAACCGGCAGCGATAATATCCTTAACCACCTGGACAAGGATAAACTTCCCAACCTCAGTGGCAGAACCTTCTTTATCAACTGCAATTTCAATCTGCAAAAAATCTTCTCAAAAAATAAAAACAACATACAATTATGAAAAAGATGATCTACACCAGTGCAGCAATTGCCATCAGTGCAATATTGATGTTAAGCTCCTGCAAAAAAGACGCAACAACCACCATTACCACCATCCAAAAAACGGATTCATTAAAAGTGAATTTCAGCAGTGCCACTGCTTTTACTTTTTTTAGTTTTAAAAATGATGCATTGGTTGCCAATAGTGACAGCGCCACAACGAATTGGGATTTTGGCCTGCGTTTCACCACATTCATTTTAAACAGCCACACTTACGGGCCCGCGAATGCCGGTGCCATTTTGCAAAACAGTATCTACAGCAGTGTAACCGCAGCACCGGACGCAGGTTATGCCTATGATACCACTTCATCACAAAAAGCCATTAAGGATGGCAGCTGGTACGATTACAACGTTGTAACGCACACTTTTGCCCCCAAAGCAGGACAAACATTTTTCTTTCGCACAGCAGATAATTTTTATGTAAAAATGGAATTACTGGCAGTGGATTACGAACCTTTTGTTGGTCCGGCACCTGTTCGGTTGATCTATCGTTTCAGGTACACTTACCAATCAAATGGTTCAAAGAATTTCTAAGTAAACTGACCTCCATAAAAAGCATCCCTTATTACCATGTGTAGCTGCAATATTCAAGTATGCAAATATCCAGGATGGGGTATTTTTTTTCAGTGGAATTGGTGTGATCAACACAGGATGAAAATGCTAAAACGAGCCTGCCATAAGGTTAAATTAAAAGATAGACGGGAATAAGACTATTCCCGTCTTTACCCTAATAAAACCCTAAACCAGCAAAACTTATTTTATAATTATTTTTTGTAAGGATTGGCCATTATATGATCATTGCTGATACGTATTATCATGGGCAGATATTATGCCAAAAGGCTAAAATTGTGGATAACTAACAAGTAATTTTAACAGCCCTGTGGTTTTCACTGCGGAATAAAAAATTAAGGGTAAGATTACCTTTTTGGGCCCTGTATTTATTCATGTATTTGTCCCAAAATTATTTTGGCCTGAGGCTAAAACTCCGCAGTAGATCAAACCCGCTATTTTCCTACCTTTGCACACTTATTTAAAGACCCATCGAAGCAAAATAATATGTCAGCCAGATACAATGAATACCAGCAACTGAACTTACCCGGCATCGGGGAAGAAGTGCTGGCTAAATGGGCAAATGATAAAACATTTGAAAAAAGTGTGGAGCTGCGTGAAGGCAAAACACCATTTGTCTTTTATGAAGGCCCGCCAAGCGCCAATGGTATGCCGGGTATTCACCATGTTATTTCAAGAACGCTGAAGGACCTGGTATGCCGGTACAAAACCATGCAGGGCTTCCAGGTAAAACGCAAGGGCGGATGGGATACGCATGGACTACCTATTGAATTGGGGGTGGAAAAAGAACTCGGTATCACCAAGGAAGATATCGGCAAAAAAATATCGGTAGAGGATTATAACAAGAAATGCCGCGAAGTGGTAATGCGGTATAAAGATAAATGGGATGATATCACCACGAAGATGGGGTACTGGGTTGACTTGGATAACCCTTACATCACTTTCGAAAATAATTATATCGAAACGCTGTGGTGGTGCCTGAGTGAATTGTATAAAAAAGGATACCTCTACGAAAGTGTAAGTATCCAGCCTTATTCTCCTGCTGCAGGAACGGGATTGTCATCGCATGAATTGAATCAGCCGGGAACTTATAAAGATGTGAAGGATACGAGTGCGGTGGCGATGTTTAAGATAAGTGAAAAGTCAAAAGTAAAAATCAAAAACTTTGAGGGCGAAGCTTTTTTAATGGCCTGGACAACTACGCCATGGACATTGCCTTCCAATTTAGGTTTAACAGTTGGGCCCAATATTGATTATGTGTTGGTAAGAACTTTTAATACTTACACTTATAAGCCCATTGTTGTAGTACTCGCTAAAAATTTAGTTAATAAGTACTTTACTGATTTTCCAGAAAGTGGGACACCTTTAAAAGACATAATATCAGATTGGCTAAATTCTGGTGTGCTTTCAAAAAATATAGATCACCTTACTTCACAATCAACTGCAATCAGTTCTGATTTTGAGACAACGTATGTTAAACCTAAAAAACTTCCCTTTAAAATTCTAGCTGAATTTAAGGGCGTTGAATTAGAAGGTTGCGAATACGAACAACTCCTTCCTTCCGAAGCCAATACATTAGAAAAGATACAGGAGATCACTCCTGGTGCAGAACCATTCAAAGTTATATTGGGTGATTTTGTAACCACTGAAGATGGTACCGGCATTGTACACACCGCCCCCGCATTTGGCGCAGATGATTACCGCATTGGTAAAAAAAATAATTTAGGTATTCTTACACTGGTTGATAAAGAAGGGAAATTTGTAGAAGGTGTTGGTGAATTCAGCGGTCGTTATGTAAAAGATTATAAAGACCAGCCGGGTTATGTTGATGTGAATGTTGACATCAGCGTAAAACTTAAAAAAGAGAACCGTGCTTTTAAAGTAGAAAAATACGAACACAATTACCCGCATTGCTGGCGTACCGATAAACCGATCATCTATTATCCGCTTGATGCATGGTTCATTAAAACAACAGCAGTTAAAGACAGGATGGTGGAACTCAACAAAACCATCAACTGGAAACCTGCTGCCACCGGTACAGGGCGCTTTGGCAACTGGCTCGAGAATATGGTGGACTGGAACCTGAGCCGCAGCCGTTTCTGGGGAACTCCACTTCCTATCTGGAAGACAGAAGATGGTGAAGAAGAAAAATGTATCGGTTCAATAGAAGACCTGAACCGTGAAATAAGAAAAGCCAGCGAAGTGCTGGGCGGAGAAACGAACCTGCATTACTTACACGAAGGCATACTCGACTTGCATAAACCTTATGTAGATGACATTGTTTTGGTAAGCGATTTGGGCAAGCCCATGAAACGTGTACCCGACCTGATAGACGTTTGGTTCGACAGCGGTGCCATGCCTTATGCACAATGGCATTTCCCCTTTGAGAACAAAGAGACATTTGAACAGAATTTTCCTGCCGATTTTATTGCAGAGGGTGTTGACCAGACAAGAGGCTGGTTCTATACACTTCATGCTTTGGGTGTGCTGCTGTTTGATTCAGTTGCTTATAAAACTGTTGTAAGTAACGGCCTGGTATTGGATAAGGATGGTAATAAGATGAGTAAGCGTTTGGGAAATGTGGTTGACCCGTTTACAACTATTGAACAGTTTGGCGCCGATGCAACAAGATGGTACCTTATCACCAATGCATCTCCCTGGGATAATTTAAAATTTGACGTGGATGGCATCAAAGAAGTACAGCGCAAATTTTTCGGAACACTTTATAATACTTACCAGTTCTTTGCATTGTACGCCAACGTGGATGGCTTTGCTTTCAAAGAAAATTATATCCCGGTTAAAGAAAGACCCGAGATAGATCAATGGATATTGTCTTCTTTGAACACGCTTGTAAAAAATGCTGAGCAAAATTTTGATGAGTATGAACCCACTGCTGCCGGCCGTGCCATCGAAGATTTTGTAGACGCTCATTTAAGCAACTGGTATGTAAGGTTATGCCGCCGCCGTTTTTGGAAACCTGCCCGCCGCAGCAAGGAAGAAACTGCTAAGGCAGGCGGGGGCGAATATGAACATGATAAGATCTGTGCTTATCAAACCTTATACGAATGCCTGGAAACATTGTGCAGGTTAATGGCACCTATTGCGCCATTCTTTGCAGATTGGTTGTTCAATAACCTGAATAACGTTTCCAATCGTTATACCCATGCATCGATACACCATGTTGATTTTCCTAAAGCAAATGAAGCCTTAATTGATACCGACCTGGAAAAAAGAATGCAGTTGGCACAGGATGCCTCTTCATTGATCTTATCGCTACGCAAAAAAGTGAACCTTAAAGTACGCCAGCCCCTGCAAAAAGTTTTTATCCCGGCATTGGATGCACAGATGGCCGAAAGGATAAAGAAAGTGGAAGAGATCATCATGGCCGAAACAAATATAAAAGAAGTGGATGTGCTGGGCGCTCAAAATGATTTCATCCGGAAAAAAGCCAAAGCTAATTTCAAGACCCTGGGCAAAAAACTGGGTGCAAAAATGAAATGGGCGGCAGACCAAATCGCCGGGTTCGATAATGCAACAATTGATAAGGTACAGGAAGGCGAATACCTGTTGAACCCCGGAACCAATGAAGAACCCATCATGATCAGTGCCGAAGACCTGGAAGTATCCACCGATGAGATACCAGGTTACGAACTGGCAGCAAAGGGGTCATTGACGGTAGCTTTAGATATTACCATTACCGATGATCTGAAAAAAGAAGGTGATGCCCGAGAATTCGTGAACCGCATCCAGAATATACGGAAGGACAGTGGATTCAACCTCACCGACCGCATTGCTGTTACGGTATCCGAAAATGCAGAACTACAACCCTCATTAATTCAATATAAAGACTATATTTGCGCCGAAATTCTGGCAGATTCACTGGCGTTTTTACCGCAAATTAATGACGGCACTGAAATTGAAGTGAATAATACCATTTTACACGTGAACGTACTTAAAAAAGGAAAATAGTATGGCTACAAAAAAGAAGGCAGCCCCTAAAAAAGCAGCTAAACCCGTTAAAAAAGCAGCCCCGGCCAAAAAACCTGCTGCTAAAAAGCCTGTTGCAAAGAAACCCGTTGCAAAAAAACCTGTTGCTAAAGCAAAGCCGGCCCTTAAAAAGCCCGTTGCTAAAGCAAAACCAGCTCCTAAGAAGCCAACCCCTGTGAAAAAAGCGATAAAGCCTGTTGCAAAAGCAGTGGCCAAAAAGCATGCCCCAACCCCTATGACAAAAAAAATAGAAGTTAAGAAACCAGCAACTAAACCGGCTGTTGTAAAAGTTCAGCAACCTGTAAAAGTTCAGCAACCCGTAAAAGCAAAGGATATCAAGATCATCCCGGCCAAACCGGTTGTACTGCCAAAGATAAATACCAAAACATCCCGCAAATACCAGCCCGATTTCACCAAATCGGTATTGGATCAGCCGGTTCATGACCTGGGTGCACCAATTGTTCGTTATAGTGATGCTGATCTTACCGAATTCAGGGAATTGATCCAGCGCAAGTTGGAATCTGCAAAAAAAGAACTTTCCTATTTACAGGGATTAATTACCCGGAAAGATGAAATGGGTGGCGATAATGATGATGCCCGCTACATGACCATGGAAGATGGCAGCATGAGCATGGAAAGGGAGCAATTGAGCCAGATGGCCAGCCGCCAGATCACTTTCATCGATCACCTGGAAAAAGCACTGATGCGTATTGAAAATAAAACATACGGTATCTGCCGTGTTACCGGCCGCTTAATTGATAAAGCCCGTTTACGTGCTGTACCACATGCTACATTGAGCATTGAAGCGAAGATGGGAGCGGTTAGATAATTAACAATTAATAATTTTTTTGAACGAAGAGAGCTGTGAAAACGGTTCTCTTTTTTTATTGAGGGAAAATCTAGTGTTAAATTGTGTTGCCAAAATTACTGCCATGTTTAAAAAATTAAGGACAGTTATCTACAATGTACCCGACCTGCAAAAGGCAAAAGAATGGTATGTAAACCTTATTGGCAATCAACCCTATTTTGATGAGGTTTTTTATGTAGGATTTGATTTCAATGGCTGTGAACTTGGGTTGCATCCCATTGATGATACCGTTACCAGGGGCAATCAAACCGTTTCGCATTGGGCTGTGGATGAAATTGAAAATTGTGTAACAAAATTAGTGGCCGCTGGCGCCACAGTTTTATATGATACCGCTGAAGTGGGTGGCGGTATTAAAGTGGCAACGGTTATTGATCCCTGGGGAAATGCGGTGGGGTTGATAGAGGGTGCGTAAAAGGATTATAAGATCTTTTAGTTCGCAATGCGAAAAATATGCGCAATTATTTTTAATCGATTAAATCTGCTTTCACCTCACTTCCTGCATATCCACCAATCTTTTATAAAACCCATTTTGTGTTATCAATGTATCATGTGTTCCCCGCTCCACAATTTCGCCTTTCTGTAATACAATGATCTCATCTGCATGACGTATCGTTGATAAACGATGGGCAATAACAATTGAGGTACGATTGGTCATTAAATTATTGATGGCATCCTGTACCAGCCTTTCGCTTTCAGTATCTAATGAGGAGGTGGCTTCATCAAGAATCAGTATCGGCGGGTTTTTTAAAACCGCTCTTGCAATAGTTAAGCGCTGCCTTTCGCCACCACTGAGTTTGTTGCCGCGGTCGCCGATATTGGTACTATAACCTTCTTCTTTTTGCAGGATAAAATCATGCGCATTGGCAACCTTTGCCGCCTGTTCAATGTCGCCCTGCGTTGCATTGCTCATACCCAATGCAATATTATTGGCGATGGTATCATTGAACAAAATGGGTTCCTGTGTTACAATGCTGATAAGGCTGCGCAAAGAATGAAGCGAGTAGTCTTTGATATTAATTCCATCCACTAAAATTTCTCCGCTACTTGCATCATGAAACCTGGGTACAAGATCCGCCAATGTTGATTTACCAGCACCGCTGCTGCCAACAAGGGCCACGGTTTTTCCTTTTTCAACTTTTAGATTAATATTCTTCAGGATCATAGCGTCTTCATACATGAAACCAACCTGTTTAAATTCTATACCTCCGGTGAAGTTTTCAATTTTTTTCCCGTTAATATTTTCATCCACCGTTACCGGGGCGTTTAGTACTTCTTCGATCCTGTCAATGGCGGCAGATCCTTTCTGCATATTGCTGAATGCTGTTGAAATTGATTTTGCCGGATCAATGATATTGTAGAACAATCCCATATAGGTGAGGAACAAAGCGCCGTTCAATCCCAACTCTCCGCTTAAAACCAACCTGCCACCAAACCATAAGATGCCTGCAAATATGGCCACTCCCATCATTTCACTCATCGGTGAAGCCAGGTCTCTCTTAAACCCTATCTGGTTTCTTGCCTTCACCAGGTCGCTGCTGATATTGAAGAATTTATTACGCAGTTTTTCTTCTATGTTAAAGGCCTTTATCACCCTTAACCCGCCCAGTGTTTCATCAATGGTAGAGATGGTTTCTCCGCCCTTTACCGCAACCTGGCCCGATTGTTTTTTTAAAGAACGGCTTAGTCGCCCTATTACAAAACCCATCACCGGTATACATAATAAAATAACAGCGGTAAGTTGCGGACTAATATAAAATAATACACCAAGATTTATAAGTATCGTTAAGGGATCCTTTATCCAGCCTTCCAAAGTGCCTACAATAGAGCCTTCCACTTCACTCACATCGTATACCATGCGGCTGATGAGGTCGCCTTTGCGCTGTTCCGTAAAATAACCAATGGGCAATTGTAATACCTTATTATACATATCAACCCTGAGGTGGTTTACGATCTTGTTTTTTACCGGTCCCATTGTTCTGTATGACAGGTACAGGAAAAAATTCTTTAAGAATATTGAAATGATGATGAGGATACAAACAACCCCAAGGGCATGAAAAACACTTCCGCTGTTGATCAAATGATCCAATTGTTCACTGGCATACCGCACTACCGGGTTTGATGAAACTTTTGGCAGTCCTCCCTGTTTAACCCCAAAGATGAGCTGCATAAAGGGCAAAAGCATGCCGATAGACAAAACAGAAAATACAATGGAAAGAAGAATGGTTATAAAATACCAGACAATCGAAGGCTTGTATTGCTTTAAATAATTAAAAACCCGTGAATATTTCTTCATTTTTAATAAATCTCTGTAGAAACGGCAAAGTAACTAATTTTACAGCGATTAAAGCACGATAAAATGTTAGAAGGAAAAAGGCAGAAACAGGTAGCGGGATTGTTGAATAAAGAACTGAGTGATATTTTTCAACGCCTTGGTTTATCCATGATGGATGGAGGCATGGTGTCCATTTCTTCGGTAAAGATTACCCCCGATCTTTATGAAGCAAGGATCTACCTCAGTTTTTTTAAAATAGAAGACAGTTTTGCCGCCCTTAAAAAAATTGAAGAACGAAGCTGGGAGATAAAAAAAGAACTCACGGCCAGGGTCCGTCACCAGTTGCGCAGTATGCCCCTGCTTACCTTCTTTATTGATGATACGTTGGATTATGTAGATAAGATGGAGCAGATATTCAAAGAAATTAAGAAAGATGAAAGTTGAAAGTTGAAGGTTGAAGGTTTTCTAAATTCGAAGATTTAGATATTTGGCAATTGGCCAGGCAACAGGCCAATGAGTTATGAATCCTTTACAGTGAAGGCCTCTTTGCTAAAGATTTCGAATTAAAAAATCAGCTTAACGCAGCAACCGGTTCAGTAATGGATAATATTGCTGAAGGCTTTGAACGATCCGGGAATAAAGAATTTATCTATTTTCTATTAATTGCAAAAGGTTCCAATGGAGAGGTGAGATCCCAACTTTACAGAAAAAGTGACAGGAAATACATGGTTCCGGAAAAATTTGAAGCATTGAAATTAAAAAATGAAAACCTCAGTAAAAAAATAACTTCATTCATAAAATATCTAAAAGAATCTGACAAAAAAGGGGTTCGTTACGCTTGAACTGCAACGACCCAAATTTTCAACTATCAACCTTCAACCTTCAATGTATTTAAAGTTTGCCTGGAGATATTTTAAAGCAAAAAAAAGCACCAATGCCATCAATGTCATTGCCTGGGTAACCGTAAGCGTTATCGCCTTTGCAACCTGCTGCCAGGTATTGGTACTGAGTGTTTTTAATGGTTTGGAAGAATTGGTGAAATCATTGTATTCGTCTTTTTACACCGACCTTAAAGTAACCCCGGCAACCGGAAAAACATTTATACTAACAGCCGGGCAGATCAGTTCTCTACAACACCACCACGCTATAGAAAATATATCACTCATTGCTGAAGAAAAAGCTTTACTGAAGAACCGCGATCTTCAAACCGTAGTCTACCTGAAAGGGGTAGACGAAAATTATTCCAAAGTAAGCGGCGTTGCTGCAAAGACCAACAAGGGAACTTATAATACGGGCACAACAGATAGTGCTTTACTGGTGGCAGGAGCCGGCATCCAGAGTGCTGTAGGGTTAAATATTGACCCGGCCATGCAAACAAGCGAACTAACGGTAATCTTACCCAAAAAGAATAACAACTCCAACGACATCACACAATCCATGAGCGAAGGCATCCTGCAGGCTGCTGGCATATTCACCATTCAGCAGGATTTTGATAATAAATACGCCATCACCAATATTGGTTTTGTTAAACAACAAATGGGATTTGCTGCTGACGAATACAGTGCAGTAGAAATTAAATTGAAGGAAAAAGTTGAACCTGCAGATGCAAAAGATGAACTGCAAAAACTCCTGGGTAGTAGTTACTCCATTGCTACCAAATACGAACAAAATACCAGTCTCTACAATACCATGCGGCTGGAGAAATGGGCCATCTATGGTGTACTTACTTTAATACTTATCATCGCTGCTTTCAATATGGTAAGTGCTTTGACGATGCTGGTACTTGAAAAAAGAAAAGACATCAGCGTGCTGCAAAGTATGGGAGCACCTAAGATGAGTGTTCAAAAGATATTTTTAAGTGAAGGATTATTATTAGGGATCATTGGTGCAGCAACAGGTATACTGCTGGCGATATTACTATGCTTCCTGCAGGTGAAATTCAAGCTTATTAAAATAGATGGTGATTCTTTTCTTATCGATTACTTCCCGGTGAAATTAATAGCTACTGATTTTTTATTGGTGGCGGTTACTGCTATTGCCATTGCATTTGCCGCTGCATGGTTTCCTGCACGTAAAGCTGCGGGGCAGGCGTTTGAATTGAGGTAAACACTTCATCCTAAGCGTAATCGAAAAGCGGGGTCGGGGGCTTAATAATCTCCCAAAGTTTCCGGCAATTGTGCCAATGCTTTCGCTAATTGTTCATCATTGGGTGCAATGCCATGCCATTCGTGGCTGCCTTCCATAAAATCGATTCCTTTCCCCATGGACGTCTTCATTAATATAACAATGGGCTTTCCTTTACCAACAAATGTTTTTGCATTATTGAACCCCGCTACTACGGCATCCATATCATTACCCTCCATTTCCATTACCTGCCAGTTGAAAGCTTCAAACTTGGCCCGCAGGCTATCCAATGCCATCACTGTTTTTGTAGGGCCATCGATCTGCTGCCCGTTCCAGTCAATGGTAGCAATAAGATTATCTACTTTTTTATGCGCTGCAAACATTATTGCTTCCCAGTTCTGTCCTTCATCGAGTTCACCGTCACCGTGCAGCGAATAAATTATATTATCATCATTATTTAATTTTTTGGCCAATGCTGCGCCAATAGCAACACTCATGCCCTGGCCCAAAGAGCCGCTGGCAACACGTACACCCGGAAGGTGTTCATGGGTTGTGGGGTGGCCTTGCAAACGGCTGTTTATTTTGCGGAAAGTATTTAATTCCTGTAGCGGGAAATAACCACTGCGTGCCAATGCGCTGTAAAACACCGGAGAAATATGGCCATTACTTAAAAAGAACAGGTCCTGCCCAATCCCATCCATATTAAATTGTGGGTCGTGTTTCATTACCTTAAAATAAAGGGCGGTAAAATATTCTGTACAGCCCAATGAGCCACCAGGATGACCACTCTGTACAGCATGCACCATACGAACAATATCCCTCCGGATTTGTGTGGCGATATCTTTTAAGTCACTCATAAAAAACAGGATTTTATTGATTAGGAATTACAGAATATTAAAATTGTTATATATAAATATTAAGTTGCTTTTTCAGTCTGTTCAGCTGTGCAAACCTAGTTTAAATCACCAGACACACAAAGCAAAATACAGGCATTAAACCAAATAAAAACGGGACTGAGCGGAATAATAACTGCTTTAGCCCGAATAGTTAGTAATAAGTTCATAATTTATACGTTATTTATCTATTAAAAACGGGTCAAAAACCGTAAAAAGCATTAAAATTTTCCGGTTAAAAAAGTTCAGGCAACAATTTTACCGGAAATAATGTCTTGATAAAGTATTAATTAGTTTTTATCCTCAAAACATATTCAATACTTTTGCTGTACATTAGTCGCAGATTTAACTTAACAGAATG
>JAYWAN010000141.1:0-11796 GCA_043782405.1 Chitinophagaceae bacterium | reverse complement strand
TATATACCAATGCCAGTAACTTGGGTATATGAAATAATCATGGAGTCAAAGTATTACTACTAAAAGTATAAGCCAGGTTCAAAGGGCGGGTTCAGAGACAAAATCTCTTCACGACTTTGCGTGAAATAGAAACTACTTCAATTGTTCTGCCAATTCTTTTTCAGTTGCCACTCCATCTTTACGCCAAACGGGTTTACCCTCTTTAAAAATGATAAAGACCGGAAGCGCAGTTACTTTGTATGTTGTTAAAATATCCTGGTCGTTGGCACCATCAACTTTTACTAAAGTAAATTTACTTGCATTATTGGTTTGCAGGTCCTTTAAAACCGGTTCCATCAATTTACAGGGCGGGCACCATTCTGCACCAAAATCAACCAATACTGTTTTTGGGCCCGAAACGGCTTTATTAAATGCCTCCATACTCATCTGCACAGCGGTGGATTTCCCTATCAAAGCCTTATTTGCAGCTTTCCATGCATTGATACCACCATTGAGTTCATAAACATGCTGATAACCCATCCCCCGCATTTTTTCAGCAGCAGCAGCGCTTCTTCCACCGGCCAGGCAATACACATATACCGGTTTATTTTTGTCTACAAAAGCGATCCGCCTGTTGAATTCCTGCTGGTCTTTCCAATCGGCCTGCAAAGCATTTTTGATATGCCCGGAAAAATATTCCTGCGGTGTTCTTACATCCAGTACCTGCACACTGTCTTTACTGCTGATATTTTTTTCAAAATCATCTGCACTTAAACTGGTTTGGGTTTGTGCAGTACAGGAAAAAGAAAATGCGAGAAGGGAAAGAAGATAAGATGCCCGGTTAAATAATATCATGTTTATTATTTTTTACAAATTTACTTTAATAATAGCTTCAGTTCATTTTCTGGTACAGTTAAGAGGTTTACTTTGGGTAAACGCCTGGTAAGTTCCCTCCAGTTGGCATCCTGCTTATAAATTTTTTGTAACATGGCGGCAGCTTCATGTACTTTTTTATTATTAGCCAACGTGATCGCTGTCCAGTATTGCATTTCCAGGTTATTCGGGAATAAGTGCATGGCAGCACCATATTCTTCCATGGCCAGTTTCATATCATTTTTTTCTGTAGCCAGATCGCCCTTGTCCATGTGTTCGTATGCACGGTATAGGCGGAGCAACCTGTCCAGTTCAACCAATGGTGTATTATTATCATCAACCCGCAGGTCGATCAGCCGTTCATTCCAGGGTTGCCCGTTGCTTTTTCCGGCAACAACCAGGATCGCGGCGGATTGTTTTCCGCGGATATCGCCACCAGCAGCCTGTGCTGCGTGTAAAGCGAGCAGTATCCTTTCGGCGAGTGGTTTGTTTTCATTTGCTTCAAAGGCGACGGACATGGCCTTACAAACCTTATCGGTAAGCATCATATTACTTTGCACCGAATAATTTTTGCCCACAATATTATCGGCATGATCGATACAATTTTTCCCCGTATATGCGTTTACGTTACCTTTAACATCAAGCATGGCTACCTGCCTTACTTCACGACCCTCATCCAGTGCCAGCAAGGTGGCCAAAGCTTCGAGAGCGGTTTTGCCTTCCTTCATCAGTTGCAGGCCTTTTATGCCGTAACTTTTATTGACGAAAGACTGGGTGGCCACTACGCCAACACCTGCTTCGCCCCAGGGAACGGCGGTACCCACACTAAACCAGTGGCTTTGCACACCCACTGCCATTTCGCCCGTTTTGGTATCCCGGGCAACAATGGAAAAAGTATGTGCAAAGGGAGTATCTTTTTTAAAGAATTGTGCAAATGAAATGGCCTGGAAGAAAAGGATTATGGCCGGCAACAGTAATTTTTTCATAACAAAATTTTATACAAGCTACAAAGAAAAAGCCACCCATTAAACCGGGTGGCTTCAAAAAATATGGAACTCATCAGCTAAGCAGTAACTTCTTTTAAATAATCGGTGCTGCTAAAGCCTTCCTGTCCGTCTTCATCCTTAATAAAATACCAGCCATTGAACATTTTCTTGATCAGTTGCACTTTCGCATTATGATCGGCCTTGCCCACAATATCATATTCGGTACCTGGTCCGCTACGCATGTTGAGGCGTGAACTTTCCGTAGCTACCAGCATATAAATATTTTTTGCGGTAAGGTCTTCTATCTGGAAATAATTTTTCACTTCTGTAACACCAGGTGCTGCCTGTAATGCTACCAGGGCTTTTACACCGCTGTCAAAATCAGGAACAGTACCACTTACAGAAAGAACACCATTGTCATTGGCAACCGCCAGATCAGGAATTGAAACACCTGTTGCTTTAACCATTTCAGCATAAGGCTGCTGTGCAGACGCTTCAGCGGCTTTTGTTATACCATCAAATAATCCCATTTTTCTTATTTTAAGTTTTAATAAATTATTTAGCCGTGAAAGTAACTTTCATATCAGATTTTTTATCTTCAATGATCATTTTGCTTTTTGAAATTTCTACAATAGTCAATGAATCAGCCATGCTGCTGCCTTCATCAGTGCTGATCAGGGATTTTCCATCATCACTTACAGAATAAGTGCCGCCTTTAGCAGAGCCAAAACCTGTTGTGCTGAATTTACCATCTTTCATGAATTCCATAACTGCAGATGCATACATCTGGGTTTTTATAGAATCAGGTACATCGGCTGCACGGGCTCCGGCAATGTTGGTAACATGCCATTTGTTTACGATAAGGTCCTTGGCTGATTTGCCTTTACAACTAACCAGTGTGATAGTGGTTACCAGTAAGGCAGCGCCAAAAATTTTTGTCAATTTCATTTTACTTGTTTTTGATTAAGAATAAGGGTTCAAAATAGCGAAATCTTTTTAAGTTTTCGGATTAACTTAAAATTAATTTAAAAATCATGTTGTTTATCCGGCCCGATCATAAACAGCCCAGCCTGCCACCATCAACGGGCAAATTGATACCATTGATATAAGCTGCAGCCGGAGAGCAGAGAAAGGCAACTGTTGCGCCAAACTCTTCGGGCAGGCCGATCCTTCCGGCAGGTATTTCAGCTACAAAGCCTGCCAGCACAGCATCTTCAGTGCTACCAGTATGCTTCGCCTTATTGCTGATCACGTATTCGGCCCGGGAAGTTTTGGTGAAACCGGGCAGTACATTATTTACGGTTATTCCCCATGGCCCTAATTCAGTGGCCAATGTTTTGGCCCAGTTAGCTACAGCACCACGGATGGTATTACTTACACCCAGGCCGGCAATAGGGATCTTTACCGAAGTGGAAATAATATTAACGATTCGGCCAAAACCGACAACTTTCATTCCCGGTACCACAGCCTGCGTTAAGTGATGATTGTTGATAAGGTGATTGCTGAATGCAGCTAAAAATTCATCTGCAGTAGCGGTTAAAGCCGGACCACCTGCGGGCCCACCGGTATTGTTCACCAGGATATGAACGGTGTTTTGCTGTACAAAAATATCTATTACATTTTTTACCCTTGCCGTATCCGTAAAATCTGCTACAAGATAATGATGCTTTTGCCCTTTTGAAGTATCAAGTGTTTGCACCACTTCCATTAATTTTTCTTCATTGCGTGCCATTAATACAACCGAGCAACCCAATAGCGCCAGTTCCAGGGCACAGGCATATCCAAGTCCCTGTGTGCTTCCGCAAACAAGGGCTGTTTTTCCGGTAAGGTCAAGATTCATGCAGATGATTTGTATAAAGCTACTATAAAATTAAGTTAGCCTGTCAACTTTTCCATTGGTGAAAAAATAAAAACCGGCAATTTATTTTGCGCACATTTGGGGCTTTGATGTGGATAATTCACTGGTATCAAAACTGCACTCATTCCGCTATATTCGCAGCGCTAAGAAATGTAAAAGTCAAAATGTAAAACCAAAAAGCTGTAGCAGTTCAAAATTTTATGGTTTTCACCCTGCCTACCGGCAGGCAGGTTTTGAATTTTGACTTAATGATCTTACTTAATGACGAATTATTAGACCAAATGGCAGAGAAAGATTTATTTGATTACACGGAAGATTCCATCCGCAGCCTGGACTGGCGCGAGCATATCCGATTGCGGCCGGGTATGTACATCGGTAAATTGGGCGATGGCAGCAGCCCTGATGACGGCGTTTATGTGTTGCTGAAAGAAGTGATCGATAATTGTATTGATGAACACACGATGGGTTATGGCAAACACGTGGATGTAAATATCGATGGCAAGACAATTACTGTGAGGGATTATGGGCGTGGCATTCCGCTGGGAAAAGTGGTTGATGTGGTGAGTAAGATAAATACAGGCGCAAAATACGACAGCAAAGCTTTTCAAAAAAGTGTTGGCCTCAATGGCGTGGGTACAAAAGCAGTGAATGCATTGAGCCATTATTTTAAAGTAACTGCTTACCGCGAAGGCAAAGAAAAAACGGCGGAATTTGAAAGAGGTGTCCTGACTAAAGAATACAAAGAAGCGAAAAGCCCTGAAGAGAATGGTACGCTGGTGACTTTTATCCCCGATGAGACGGTGTTTAAGAAATTCCATTTTGTACAAGAGTATCTAGACAACCAGTTCTGGAATTACTGTTACCTCAATGCCGGGCTGGTGATGAATTTGAATGGTAAAAAGTTTGTAAGCAAGAATGGTTTACTGGACCTGTTGCAACGCAAGACCAATGAAGATGAGATCCGTTATCCCATCATTCACCTGAAAGGAGATGATATTGAAATTGCCATGACCCATGAAAATGATTATGGCGAGGAGTACTACAGTTTTGTAAACGGGCAATTCACCACACAGGGGGGCACGCACCTTGCCGCTTTCCGCGAAGGGTATATAAAAACCATCCGCGACTTTTATAAAAAAGATTATGACGCGGGGGACATCCGCGGAAGTATTTGCGCCGCCATTTCAATAAGGGTGCAGGAACCTGTTTTTGAATCGCAGACCAAAACCAAGTTAGGCTCGCTAAATGTATTTGAAGGCGGACCAAGTATGCGAAATTTCATTGGTGATTTTTTAACGAAGGAATTGGATAATTATTTGCACCGCAATCCCGTTACTGCCGATGCTTTAAAAAAACGCATTGAACAAAATGAACGGGAACGTAAAGAACTGGCAGGTATAAAAAAATTGGCGAATGAACGTGCAAAAAAAGCCAACCTGCACAACAAAAAACTGCGTGACTGTAAATTTCATTACAATGATGAAGCAACCGGAAAAGATAAAGACAGGATAGTTGAGAAGCAAAAGGAGAGTACAATATTCATTACAGAGGGTGATAGTGCAAGCGGAAGCATCACCAAGGCGAGGAGCGTGGAAACCCAGGCAGTATTCAGTTTAAGGGGTAAACCGTTGAATTGTTTTGGGCTTACAAAAAAAGTTGTTTATGAGAATGAAGAATTTAACCTCTTGCAACATGCATTAAATATTGAAGAAGGCATCGACGGGTTGCGGTACAATAATATTGTATTTGCCACCGATGCTGATGTGGATGGCATGCATATCCGTTTGTTGTTGATGACCTTCTTTCTCCAGTTCTTCCCCGACCTGGTAAAGAACGGCCACGTGTACGTTTTGGAAACGCCATTGTTCCGCGTACGCAACAAACAGGAAACGATTTACTGTTATGATGAAACGGAAAAGCAGGCAGCCATGAAGAAATTAGGCGTAAAACCGGAGATAACAAGGTTCAAGGGATTGGGCGAGATAAGCCCCGATGAATTTGCCAGGTTTATCGGCGCTGATATGAAATTGCAACCGGTGATGTTATTACCCGAAACACATATCCAGCAATTGCTGGAATACTATATGGGAAAGAATACACCGGCGAGGCAGGATTTTATTATTGAGAACCTTAAGGTTGAGTTGGATCTTGCGGACAATAATTAGTAATTAACAATTAAGAATTAATAATTCAGTAAGATTGTTGGTTCATTTTGTTTGAGAAGCGTTTATTTTTTAATCCGTATAAACCCTTTAGTATGAAAACAGAAAATTTGATTGTAGGCAGATCATTTCAGTTTGCCTTACGTATTATGAAATTGTATGCACATTTAAAAAGAAATAAAATTGAAAGAGATTTAGCATTACAATTGCTCAGGAGTGGAACTTCCATTGGAGCAAATGTTGAAGAAGCTATTGACGGGTCTTCCCGTAAAGATTTTATCCATAAACTGGAAATTGCTTACCGGGAAGCCAGGGAAAGTAAATATTGGATAAAACTTTTTATGGAAAGTAACTGGCTGGAAGCCAAACTTGCCTGCTCGTTTATAAAAGATTGCGAGGAAATACTAAAAATACTGACAGCTATTATTAACTCTTCGAAGTCTAAAAAAATTATTACTAATTATTAATTGTTAATTACAAGATGATCCATATAGTTTTCCAGGAAGCGGATATAGCGGCTTTGCAAAAAAGTTTTGAATTGGATGAAACCCTGCAAGGAGATATCCTGCAGATCAAAGATGATTTTGCAGTTGGACCTTTACTTGCTATTTATTCAACAGGAGGCATTGAAACCCGGACGCAATGGTGGCGGGATATTTTAGCAGGCGGTGATTATGATGGCCATGTTGATAAGGGGAATGTCAATGATACAAGAACTGTTACCGAACTGGTCGAAAGGTTGAATGCAGATTCGGATGAAGTGATATGGATCTGGGCTGCCCCAAACAAACACGATGTTTGCAGTTATTACTGGCTGGTTAGCCAGTTAAAAGAATACCAGGGGAGGATATTTATACTCTACCT
The DNA here is from genome assembly GCA_043782405.1 of Chitinophagaceae bacterium. Classification (GTDB taxonomy): domain Bacteria; phylum Bacteroidota; class Bacteroidia; order Chitinophagales; family Chitinophagaceae; genus Ferruginibacter. Next base: position 5,074 of record JAYWAN010000141.1, on the reverse strand, counting down.
GAATAACCTGCCCTTCCTGAATGAAAAAGGGAATCTCTTTTACCCTATCAACTTATTTGAAATCCCGGCCAAAGAATTTGTAAAGGCAAAAAAATTGTCAAGGGAGATCACCCTGAGTGAATTTGAGGTGGATCCCGATGAATGGACAAAGATCTGCAATGAAAACAAGGGCATCCGTTTACTGGAAGGCGGAAAAAAATTATCGCAGGAAGATTATGATTTTTATGATGGAGACCTCAAAAAATTCATCACCGTAGACTGGCAAAAGGCATCAAAAATTATCCATCAATATTTAAGTAAGGCAAAACACCCAACCGGTGATGCCTATTTATTGTGGCGTTTAAAAGTGATGATCGCACAGGAAATGTTTGATGTACAGGGGAAGGTGGGGAATATGAAGGATTTTGAAGTGAAGTTGAAAACGAATATCCAATAAACAATATTCAGTTGCCGCGAACCGGCATATCGATGCTATAAAAAATGGCTAAAGCAAACAAAGAAGATTATCTCCACACTGATACGGGCATCGGTGGCCAGTACAAGAACTGGTTTTTGGATTATGCCAGTTACGTGATATTGGAAAGGGCTGTGCCTGCCATTGAAGACGGGTTAAAGCCGGTGCAAAGAAGGATACTTCATGCGATGAAGGAAATGGATGACGGGCGATTTAATAAAGTGGCCAATATCATCGGGCAAAGCATGCAGTATCATCCGCATGGTGATGCAAGTATTGGCGACGCATTGGTGAACATGGGGCAAAAAGACCTGTTGATTGAAACACAGGGTAACTGGGGCGATGTGCGCACGGGCGACGAAGCAGCTGCATCAAGATATATTGAAGCAAGGCTGAGTAAGTTTGCACTAGAAGTTGCTTTCAATGCAAAGACAACCGACTGGGCATTGAGTTATGACGGAAGGAAGAATGAACCCGTTACGCTGCCGATGAAATTTCCCTTATTGCTGGCACAAGGCGCAGAAGGTATCGCAGTGGGATTGGCAACAAAGATTTTACCGCACAATTTCTGTGAACTAATTGAAGCTTCAATAAAATATTTAAGGGGAAAAAGGTTTGAGGTATTACCTGATTTCCTGACTGGCGGCATCATGGATGCCAGCAATTACACCGAAGGTAAACGCGGTGGAAAAATAAGGGTAAGGGCGATCATTGAAGAGCAGGATAAAAAAACACTCCTGATAAAGAGTGTACCCTTTGGCGTTACTACCACACAATTGATGGAAAGTATCGTAAAAGCCAATGACCAGGGAAAAATAAAAGTTAAAAAAGTGACTGATCACACTGCCGCCGATGTGGAGATCATCATTGAACTGGCAGCCGGTATTTCGCCGGATATCACCATCGACGCCCTCTATGCATTTACCGATTGTGAAGTGAGCATTTCGCCCAATGCCTGCGTAATCGTAAAAGATAAACCGCAGTTCCTGGGTGTGACCGAATTACTGAAGATATCTGCAGACAATACAAAGGAATTATTGAAAAGGGAATTGGAGATCAAATTGGCAGAACTGCAGGAAAAATGGCACTACACTTCACTGGAAAAAATATTTTTTGAAGAAAAGATATACAAGGAGCTGGAGAAAAAACATGAGACCTGGGATAAAGTGCTGGAAGGGATCGACAAGGCTTTTACCCCATTCAAAAAACAGCTAAAACGTGCTATCACAAAAGAAGATATCATTAAATTAACGGAAAAGCCTGTACGCCGTATATATAAGCTGGATATTGATGAACTGAATGAGCACATCAAGGCGCTGGAAGCCGATATTAAACAGGTAAAACACGACCTGGCCAACCTGGTTGACTATGCTGTGGCTTACTACGAGAACCTGTTGAAAAAATTTGGTAAGGGCAGGGAACGCAAGACAGAAATAAAACCGTTTGACACCATACAGGTAAAATCCGTAGCCATTGCCAACACGAAGTTATACGTGAATTATGCTGATGGCTTTATCGGCACCGGCTTAAAGAAAGACGAACTGGTTGCAGAAGTTTCTGATTTTGATGATATCATCGCCTTCACTAAAGGCGGAATAATGAAAGTGGTGAAGGTTGCTGATAAAGTTTTTATCGGTAAAGACATCATCAATGTGGCAGTGTTCCAAAAAAATGATGAGCGCACTACCTATAATATGATCTATGTGGACGGGAAATCCGGTGTAAGTTATGCCAAGCGTTTTAACGTGACCGGTATAACACGTGATAAAGAATATGACCTTACGAAAGGTGCCGAAAGAAGCAGGGTACATTATTTTACCGCAAATGCCAACGGGGAAGCAGAAGTGGTGAAAATAATTTTAAGCCCCAATTGCAGCGCAAGGATCAAGGAATTTGATTTTTATTTTGAAGAACAGGAAATAAAAGGAAGGGGAAGTATCGGTAACCAGGTTACCAAGTATCCCATCAAATCTGTGAAATTCAAGGAAGCGGGTAATTCAACACTGGATGCAAAAAAATTATGGTTCGATAATAAGTTCGGAAGATTGAATACGGAAGAAAAAGGGGAGTACCTGGGTAAATTCGACGCAGAAGACCGGCTGTTGGTTATTTATACTGATGGCAATTACGAAATAACCGACCAGGAATTGACACAACGTTTTGACACGGAAAAAGTATTACTGATGGAGAAATTCAACCTGGAGAAAATAATTTCAGCCATATACTACGATAAGGAAAAAGTGCAGTTCAGTGTAAAGCGTTTTAAAATTGAAACCACTACACTCCACAATAAATTTTTCTTCATCAAAGAAGGTGCAGAGAATTATTTAGAAGCTGTTACAACAGATGAGGAGCCTATCCTTGCCATACAAAGTGGCCGTGGTGCGCAGGTGCGCAAGGCCAAGATAAAAGTTGCAAAAGTGGTAGAAGTGATGGGCTGGAAAGCACTTGGTGCCAAACTTGCCGATTACAGTAAATCTGTAGAAATGGAATGGGACAGGAAAGAAAAGGACAACCCCCAGGCTGAATTGTTTGAATAATGGATGGGCAAATGCAGCTAAAAATGCTAAAAGCCAACTGCTTACCTTTACATTGAAATAGTCCCCGATGCCATACCGCTCACTTGAAGATTGTTTACTTGACCTGGAAAAGAACGGGCAACTGGTTCGTATACACGAAGAAGTTGACCCTTACCTTGAAATGGCGGCCATTCATTTGCGTGTACATGCGGCCGGTGGCCCTGCTTTGTTATTTGAAAAAGTAAAGGGCAGTAAATTCAGGGCAACTTCTAATATCTTTGGTACCCTCGAGAGAAGTAAATTCATTTTCCGGGATACGCTTAAACTGGTACAGCAACTGGTGGAACTGAAAGATGATCCCGTAAAAGCCATTAAACATCCTTTCAAAAATTTTAGTGCGGGGGTAGCAGCATTGAAAGCATTACCGAAAAAAAATCCCTTCAGCAAACCGGTATTGTTTGAAGAAATAAGCATTGCAGATATTCCGCAGGTACAGCACTGGCCAATGGATGGCGGCGCTTTTGTAACAATGCCGCAGGTTTATACAGAAGATATCGGCCAGCCCGGTATCATGCACGCCAACCTTGGCATGTACCGTATACAGCTTTCGGGAAATGAGTATGTTTTTAACAAGGAAGTCGGACTGCATTACCAACTGCACAGGGGTATTGGTATTCACCAGGCCAAGGCAAATGAAAAAGGGGTGCCGCTTAAAGTGAGTGTATTTGTTGGTGGTCCGCCTGCGCATGCAGTAGCTGCTGTGATGCCCTTACCCGAAGGCATAAGCGAAATGACATTTGCAGGTGTGTTGGGCAACAGAAGGTTCCGGTATATATACAAAGACGGGTTTTGCATCAGTACCGATGCCGATTTTGTGATCACAGGTGAAGTATTCCCGGGAGAAAATAAACCTGAAGGGCCTTTTGGCGACCACCTGGGCTATTACAGCCTGCAACATTCATTCCCGCTGATGAAAGTGCATAAAGTTTATGCAAGGAAAAATGCGATATGGCCATTTACAGTGGTGGGCCGCCCGCCACAGGAAGATACCAGCTTCGGGCAACTCATCCACGAAATAACGGGCAAAGCGGTTCAACAGGAAATACCCGGGCTTAAAGCCATCCATGCTGTTGATGCAGCAGGCGTACACCCCTTGCTGTTAGCCATTGGCAGTGAGCGTTACACGCCTTATTCCCCGGTAAAAAAACCGGCAGAGATCCTTACTATCGCCAACCATATACTGGGTACCGGGCAATTAAGTTTAGCAAAATTTCTTTTTATAACAGCTGACGACACGAATACCCTGGATGTTAATAATATCGGAGCGTACCTTCAATACGTTTTGCAACGCATCAACCTTTCAAGGGATATCCACTTTTATACCAACACAAGCATTGATACCCTCGATTATTCGGGCACCGGGTTGAATAGTGGCAGTAAAGTTGTGCTGGCTGCTTATGGAGAACGGGCCAGGGATTTATGCATCGAAATTCCTGATCCGGTAAAGCAGCTGCAGGGGTTTAAAAATCCAAGACTGGTCATGCCCGGCATTATAGCCCTGCAGGCGAATGCATTTGTAAATTATGAAACCGCCGGTAAAGAATTTGCAATGCTCAATGAACAATGTTCAATGCACAATGAACAATTGAGCCCTATGCCTTTCATTGTTGTGTGTGATGATACGGATTTTGTAAGCGAGCAGCTGAATAATTTCTTATGGGTAACATTCACCCGCTGCAATCCGTCGCATGATATTTATGGTATCAACAGTTTTGTTGAAAACAAACACTGGGGCTGTAAAGGCCCATTGATATTTGATGCCAGGATAAAACCTCATCATGCGCCACCGCTGGAAAAGGATAGCCATACAGAAAAAAATATCGAATGCTTGTTCAGTAAAGGAGGAAGTTTATACGGTGTGTTATAGCCGCTTTATGACGATCTTTTCGGTATATTCAGCCAGTACATCATTGAAGAATTTTTTTGTTCCCGGGAATTTCGCTGCCGGTATCTTATACTCATTCAATATCAATTTTGCAGTGGTAGTGATAGTTTTTTGTTTTTCATCAAACAGGTACGATGTGGTATAACTGCCATATTC
>JAYWAN010000140.1:0-4455 GCA_043782405.1 Chitinophagaceae bacterium | reverse complement strand
TAGCGAGTGTAAACTCTTTACCGATCACACTCCATATTTGCACATCTATCTTAGGACCGTAGAAAGCGGCTTCATCCTGCACTTCAATAAAAGGTGTATTGGTTGCTATCAAAACCTCTCTTACCATTTGTTCGGTCTCTTTCCAGAGTTCCGGTTCATTAACATATTTCTTACCCAGTTTAGCAGGATCGTGTAAAGACAAACGCATCACGTATTTATCCACCCCAAATATTTTGAAGTATTTAATATACATGTCATTTACCGCTTTGAATTCCTGTGCAAACTGTTCTTTACTGCAATAGATATGTGCATCATTCATGTGCAGGCAGCGTACCCTCATGAGGCCGAATAACTCACCGCTCTGTTCATAACGGTAACAGGTACCGTATTCTGCAATGCGATAAGGAAGGTCTTTATAACTTTTGGGTTCCGCATCAAAAATTTTATGGTGATGCGGGCAGTTCATCGATTTTAAATAATATTTTTCCCCGTCCATTTCCATTGGGGGAAACATACTATCCGCATAATAAGGCAGATGGCCGCTGGTGAGGTACATGCTTTCTTTTGCGATATGGGGCGTAACCACCCGCTTATACCCTGCTGCTGCTTCAGTTTCTTTAGCCAGTCTTTCCAGTTCTTCAATGATCACTGTTCCATTAGGCATCCATAAAACCAGTCCTGGCCCTGTATCGTCATCCATGGTATAGATGCCGAGTTCTTTTCCCAGTTTCCGGTGGTCCCTTTTTTTAGCCTCTTCCAGCATTGCCAGGTATTCATCGAGTTCTTTCTGATTAGGGAATGTAATACCATAGATGCGGGTAAGTTGCTTATTTTTTTCATCGCCTTTCCAGTAAGCACCTGCGATACTCATTAGTTTTATAGCCTTGATAAAACCCGTATTGGGTATATGCGGCCCGCGGCAGAGATCAGTAAACCCTCCCTGGGTATAGAATGTAATTCCTCCGTCTGATAAATTTTGCAGAAGGTCGAGTTTATATTCATCGCCCTTTTCCATAAAATATTTCTGCGCATCATCTTTCGAAATTTCTTTTCGCACATAAGCATTGGCCTGTTTGGCCAGTTCATTCATCTTCTTCTCCAATGCAGCGAGGTCTTCTTCAGTTATTTTTCTGTCGCCAAGATCCATATCATAATAAAAACCTTTTTCAATGGCGGGGCCTACCCAGAATTTTACGCCGGGAAAAGCATGCTCTACAGCCTCGGCCATAAGGTGTGCCGATGAATGCCAGAAGGTGGATTTAGCTTCTGCATCGTCCCAGGTGAGTAACCTAAGGTTTGCATCTTCATTGATGGGCCTGGTAGCATCCCATACTTCGCCATTGATGCTGGCGGCAAGCACTTTTCTGGCCAATCCTTCACTGATGGATCGGGCTACATCCAATGCAGCAGTACCCGGTTCATATTCCCGCACTGCGCCATCCGGTAATGTTATCTTTATCATATCTTTATTAAAACGTGAATGGTCAATAGATGCTGAATTTCGTAATCCATATCCAATAAGCAATGTACGGCAGCCCGAAATCTCCAAATTCCTTACTGCATTGGTCATTTGCCGGCTGCAAATTTAACGAAGTATTAGCTATGGAAAAATTAATCTAAAATATCTTTGTAAAGCGATAAGCGATGGTTTTGAATTTTAATGACCTATTTAACCGGCAATGAAAAAAAGTTTACAGTTTGTATTAGGCCTTTTTCTTTCAACCCAATTACCTGCTCAAAATTTTACAGGGCAGTGGAAGGGAGAATTCACCGATAAGAGCACTTCTTTTGTGGGCTGGGGTGGCGATCATTGTGATTATGTACTAGAGCTGGATTGTAAAGGAAAAAATGTAACCGGTTATTCTTACACCTATTTTAATGAGGGCGGCAAACGTTTTTATACCATTTGTAAATTAAAAGGCATACTCAATAAAGCCGAAAAGTATGTCGAGGTAACAGAGGTCGAACGCACAAAAACGAATGTTCCCAATAATATACGCAACTGTTTCCAGGTTCATCGCTTAACTTATTCCAAACAGGGAGATGCCCAGGTTCTTGAAGGCACCTGGTCACCTGCACCTAACCAGGAAGGCGATTGTGGCTATGGCACCACCAGTTTATCACGCAGGGTATTACAAAAAAATCCCCTTGTATTTAATAATGCAACGGCGAAGGTTACCAGGCCGGTGACCAAAGTACCTGAAAAAAGAATTGAGACAGTTAAGAACAGGACCAATATCAATCCTGAGATTAAGTCCCAGCCAAGAACAACCGTCCCTACACTCCCATTGGCAAAAAATAACCCGGTGATCATTGATGAGGGGTTAAAAAAACAAAGCCCCCCCATTATTGAAAAAACAGATATTCAACCAAAGTTGAATACAGATAATACTTATGAAAAAAGAAATAATACACTTTTAAAAACGATTGAAATAGAGAACCAGACCTTCCGGGTTGACCTCTATGACAATGGGGACATAGATGGTGACAGTATTTCACTCTTTTTCAATGGAAGGCTATTGCTTCAGCACAAGCGGCTCAGTGATAAAGCCATTACGCTCACGTTAAAAGCTGATGAGAGAAAAGATATCAATGAGCTGATCATGTATGCAGAAAATCTTGGAGAAATACCTCCCAATACCGCATTGATGGTTGTTACAGACGGAGATAACCGTTACGAAGTACGGATATCATCAGACTTGCAGAAAAGCGGCGCCATCCGGTTCGTTTATAAACCTAAAACCGGGCAATAAAATTGTCGGGATTACGTTTTCTTTACAACCAATATCGTCAATTGAATGAAAAATTCTGTACCCGCAGCAGTAGTTATTGCCGGGCTTCTTTTCGGAAGTATTGCCAGCAGTTCCTGTTCAAAGATAACCGACAGTTCATCTACACCAAAGGAGCAACTGATAATAGGCAAGTGGAATATTAACAGGATACAGCTTAAATTATATTATGGCGGAGTATTTGTTAAAGACACGATCATTCCGCAAACCCCGCATCCTGAAAATTTTGTACGCTTTGAAGCAGTGGGAGATTTTGAATACAAGTTCAATACAACGGGCTCGGACCTTGGGACCTACCAGTTTAAAGGCACAGATTCCCTAATATCAGTATCGGGCTCAAAAACTTACCGTTGGAAATGGCTGACTTTAACCGATGTACTCTTTACGGTGATGAATACGTCCACCGATCCGGCTTACCCCGGGGCAACTGTTGAAACCTACCAGACTTTTGTAAAATAGTTTTTAATCCGAACCCTTAAAGAAAATGCATCTCGGTTATGAGATGCTTTTTTATTTGGGCAGGATGCAGGTAGCTAAAGTACTATTGCCCGTTCACCGTCAAAACTTAATATTCCAGGTAACCGCAGGAATGATGGGAAATAAAGAAACCTGTTTGGCCTGAACCTGTAACGTACCATTATAAGGACTGCCGCTTTGGTCAAAATAAATGAAATAAGGATTCTGGCGGCTGTATGCATTATAGATACTGAATACCCATTCTGTTTTCCATTTTCTTTTATCGTTCTTATTCGGCGTTAAAATAGCAGAAAGGTCAAGCCGGTGATAAGCGGGAAGGCGGTATTCATTTATGCGACTATACTCCTGCGTTAGTACACCGCTGATAATATAAAAACGTTCCGGTAAAGTAGCCGCATTACCGCTGCCATAGACAAAAACACCGGAAAGTTTCCATTTTTTATTGATGGTATACATGGCCACAATGCTCAGGTCATTCCTCCTGTCGTATTTAGCCGGGTATCTTTCCCCGTAATTTAATGCAGCGAATCTTCGCCAGGTCCAGCTTAAAGTGTACCCTATCCACCCTGTAAATTTTCCTTTTGTTTTATTAATGAATAATTCACTGCCATAACTCCAGCCTTTCCCAAAAGTGAAAAAATTCTCTGTGTCTTCCAGTGTAGTAGGTGTATATCCCTCCTTATATTCTATCTGGTTCTGCATTTCCTTATAATAAAATTCAATAGAGGTCTCATACATATTATCTTTTAGGTTTTTGAATAACCCGGCTGCATAAAGCCAACTGGCCTGTGGCTTCACTTTATAGGTACTGGGCACCCATATATCTGTGGGCAAAGTTGTTCCTGCATTACTCACCAGGTGGATATACTGCAGGTTGTGCGTAACCGATGCCTTAATGGAGGTTTCATCATCAATGGCATAACGAATGGTAATCCTTGGCTCTAACCCGCCGTAGGTTTTAACGCCTTCTCCCCTGCCGTAGACGATACTGTCGAGCCGGTTACCGTTATCATCTGTCTTATAGATTTTATAGGGTCCCGCCTGCCTGAACCAACTGTATCGCATACCCGCATTTATCTTTACCCGGTCGTTGATCTCCCAGTCGTCCTGCAGGTAAAGCGCCGCTTCATTGGCGAATTTGATCTGTGCATTATTGGGTTTAAAAACTACCGAGTCCTGCTGGCCACTC
>JAYWAN010000139.1:0-11914 GCA_043782405.1 Chitinophagaceae bacterium | reverse complement strand
CTGGGTACCGTTAAAACAAGAATGCGATCGGCCATATTGGAATTAAGAAAAATGTTGCAATACAATTAAATTGGAACCAAAAGACATCATATCATCTGGCATACTGGAGCTTTACTGCCTGGGACTTACCCAGCCTGCAGAAAACCATGATGTAGAAGTATGGGCAAAAGAATACCCCGAAATAGCCACAGAAATTGCAGCGATACAGGCTGGTATCGAGGGCTATGCACAAACGCATGCCATTGAACCCGGCAAAGGACTAAAAGAAAAACTATTTGCACAGATTAATAAGTCATCTGTTACGGATACCCGAAATCCTTTGGCAAAAGAACCGGCACCAGTATCAGAAGGGAAACTGCGTTCCATTTCATCCGCCTGGAAATATGCCGCCGCCGCCAGTATTATTTTATTGATTGGTAGTGCAGCCTTTAATTACACTTTTTATACAAAATATAAAACAGCCGACAGTGATCTTGCCGCTGCCCGTATTGAACTGCAACAGCAAAAAGAAGTGGAGGATGGTATGCATAAGGATATGGGCGTGATGGCCGATAAGAATGCAATACCGGTATCACTTAAGGCAATGCCCGATGCTGCAGATGCCGCGGCAAGGATATACTGGATGAAAAATACCGGTGATGTATATATCGATCCTTCCAATTTACCGGAAGCTCCCAGTGGTATGCAATACCAGTTCTGGGCTATCGTAGATAATAAGCCGGTAAGCGGTGGTATGATCACCACACTAAAAGACGGAAAAACTGTGCATATACAAAAGATGAAAAGTTTTGGTAAGGCAGAAGCTTTCGCCGTATCATTGGAAAAAGCCGGTCCCGAGAGCCCCGCACCCACGCAAGTTAAGGTAATGGGTAAAATATAATTTTCTTCTCACCTACACACTCCCTTTTATTTTATTGGTTTTTGCATTCAGCAAGATTGTTTTTCTTTTTTGTAACTACTACCTGTTATTCTTCAACAAAAAATTATTTCTACGAAAATAAATCCAATGTTTTTCATCTGTCGTACATGTAGGTACAATCATTAATCAAAAAAAATAATTTTTATGAAACAGTTTAAGCAATTCTTTCTTGTTGCACTTGCAGCAATATTTACCCAGGCATCTTTTGCACAAATGGACAACAAGATGGATAACAAGATGGACAAAACCGTTATGGTCGGTGGTGCTGCTATGTACCCTTCAAAAAACATTGTAGAGAATGCAGTTAACAGTAAAGACCATACTACATTGGTAGCTGCTGTAAAGGCTGCAGGTCTGGTTGCGACTTTACAAAGCAAGGGACCCTTTACCGTATTTGCACCAACGAACAGTGCATTTAACATGTTACCAGCCGGTACAGTAGATAACCTGCTGAAACCAGAAAATAAAGGCGCTTTAACTACAGTGCTCACCTACCATGTAGTTGCAGGCAAATACAATGCGAGCGACCTGGCTAAATTGATCAAAGATGGTAATGGCAGTGCAATGCTTAAAACAGTTGCCGGCCAGGAACTGAAGATATGGATGAAAGGAAAAAGAATTGGTATTAGCGACCAGTCAGGCGCTATTGCGTATGTTACTATTAAAGACGTAAACCAAAGCAATGGTGTGATACATGTTATTGATCATGTATTGTTACCTAGATTGTAAAACTCCCGTTCAATAATACAACAGCCCCGGTTATTTATAAACCGGGGCTGTTTTTTTTGATCAGATATTTTTTAATAATTGACAGGAACACCGCCTAAGCGTACATTAGAGCTACTGTAAATGGATAAATTACCATCTTGGTTATCTTGTGTGCCCAGGTAACCGATCCTGGTATTTCCTTTATTGTAAACACTTACCCTTCCGCCAACATCCTGTGCTTCCAGGAATATTGTTCCCAAATTACCATCAAATAAAGACAGGCTACCACCACCATTTTTTACTTCAGTTATCCAGGCGATCTTATCACCATTATGATCATTTACCTGCAGGTAACCGGCATTACCAATTATCGATCCTGCTTCTATTACTTCCTTTTGATCGGAATTATATAGTGCCATATACCCACCGCCATCGGTGATCTGGGTCACTTTAAAATTCAATTTTCCGTTTCCGGCAAAAGTATTGATTGCTCCTGCTCCACCTACTGAAGTGAAAAGCTGAATCAGTTTGGTACCATTACCCGAATAAGTGGATAACGAGCCATTACCTTTTTCCTTGTTCAATAAGCATAACACATTGCCATCATCATCCACCACCTGGAAAGCTTTGGCTTTTACCAGATCGGGGACATCTGTTTTTCTGCCTGACGACATCAATATGAATGCGAATAATGCGATAAGTGTTGTGCCAAAAAACAACCTGTAGTACCTCAGGCTTTTTTCCAGCCGGGCCAACCTTTGTTCAATCTGGTTCATAAAAAAAGTTTTAATTGATTTAATATTGTTAAGTTAACATTATAAAATAACAAATGGGTGTTAAAATATCCTATACCCCGGACACGGTATTTTTCCTGTTCAGCAAAGAATAAACAGCAGTATCGCCAAATTTCCCCCTAAAAAAATAATCTTCCCTAAAATACGCTTCCCGTTCAAAGCCTGATTTCTCCAGCACAGCAGCAGAAGCCGTATTATCGGGATTGATGCGTGCTTCAATACTGTGTAACTGGAGCGGCCCAAAAGCATAGCTGGTTACAGCCTGCATGGCTTCCTTCATTATACCCTTATTCCATTGGGCCGGATGGAGTATATAACCCACTTCTGCACGGTAATGTTCTTTCTGCAGATGCCAGAAACCGATTGTACCCAGCAGTTTTTCGGGTTGTTCCAATAAACAGATCACCCACATTATTGCTTCTTCCTTTTCATACATGTCAATGATAAGCCGTATAAAAGTTTCCGCCTCTTCAAGGTTCCTGGTTTTTTCCCGGTCAATGTATTGCATCACGCTGTCATCCGAACGAAGAAATAATATTTCGGGTGCATCCGTTAAAGCTACACGCCTCAACAATAACCTGTTCGTCCTTATTGCTGGAAATGGAGAGAAACCCGGCTGTGCCATTGCTTATTTTTATGAATGATAAAGTTGTTGTCTTGTTTTCTTATCCTATGCCTTTTAATTGTTTCCTGCTTTGTAAAAATCCTTCAAATGCCCTTAGCCCGAAGCTGCTTAAATTCTGTGCTTTTGTAAGCAAGGCTTTTTGCGCTGCCAATACACCGTAACGGGTGTCGGCAAAACCCTCGATGGTATGTGCATCGGGATCAATGGAGATGAGCACATTTTTTTCAAGCGCATAATCAATATGCCGCCAGTCAATATCCAGCCGGCTGGGATGTGCATTAAGTTCTATTACTACCTGGTTGGCTGCGCAGGCATCAATGATTTTTTTATGATCGACCGGGTAACCCTTTCGGCTCAGTAATAACCTACCGGTCATATGCCCTAATATTGTGGTGTACGGATTTTCTATTGCTGCCAGCAGGCGCATCATGGCTTTTTCCTCCGTCATTTTTAAATTGCTGTGTACAGAAGCTATCACCAGGTCGAATGTTGAAAGAATACTGTTACTGTAATCAAGACTGCCATCATATAATATATCGCACTCAATACTTTTAAAAATTCTAAAGGGTGATAACTTTACATTGAGTTCATCAATGTAGTGGTGTTGTGCTGCAATCCTTTCTTCATTGAGCCCCTGTGCATAGAAAGCACTTTTACTATGATCACTGATCACCAGATATTCCAATCCTTGTGCAATGGCAGCAGTTGCCATCTCTTCAATAGTATTACTGCCATCGCTCCAGTTACTATGGCTGTGTACGATGCCCCTTATATCTTCAGGCTGTACCGGCGCAGGCAGGGGCGCTTTTTTTGCACTTTCAATGATTGCAGAAGATTCCCTAAGGTATGCAGGTATATAATGTATGTTGGCCTGGAAAAATAAGTCTGAATCGTTGGCGCCCTTACTTTTGTTGAGGTCCACTTTTGGAAACCGGCTGATAAAAGCATCAGTAAATTCTTTATTACCTGTAGTGAGGAATAAGCGTTCGCCCATAGCGGTTTCACCGGTATAAAGGCGCAATTTTAACCCGTTGAGTAGTTTATACAACAGGTTATCCTTATTTTCTTCCAGTAATTCGGGTGGATTAGCTGATGTAAATTTTTGTTTTACCAATTCGTTCGTACTGTTTACCACATATTCCAGTTCATCAATGATGGCTGCCTGGCGTTTATAATTACCGGTGATGAACACGTTCCCTGGTGAAAATAATTTCTCCAGGTATGCCGTGATCTGGGGTACTACCTGTTCTACCTGCGGGTATAAATAACTACCGAGGTTGTTCAGGTAAAATTCGATGGTCTCAATAACGTTCTGTTGGGTTTTTTCACCAAAGCCTTTATATAATTTAAGCCGGTTTTCTTTACAGGCATATAATAACTCTCCGATACTTTCTATTTCCATCTCTTTCCATATCGTAGAAATTTTTTTAGGACCAATGCCTTTTATGTTTAACATTTCTATCACACCTGGCGGTGTCCTGTCTATAATTTCCTGTAAAGCGGTAAGCGAACCTGTTTCAATTAATTCAATAATTTTTTTTCCTGTTGATTCACCGATACCTTTTATTCCGATAATTTTTTCTTTAGGCGTGTCAGATAACTGCAGGGGCAATTTTTCAATATTGAATGCTGCGATTGCATAAGATTTTGCCTTAAAACTATTTTCTCCGTGTATGTCCATTAACTTACCCAGGAGCGAAAAAAAATCGGCTATTTGGTAATTATCCATACCCCAAATGTAATAAATGGTAAATAAGCGGGGAATTCAAAGTTTTGAAAAAAAAGGGTTTTGAAGGGATTTTAATGTTTTCGCAAAACAAAATCGCAACAAAAAAAATAAAAATTCATTGAAAAATTAAACTGCAGATGCTGCAAATAAACTGGCGAAAATATTTTTTTTATCATTTATTAGGCAAAAATATAATGAAGTTGAAATCGTTTTTGGCAGCAAAAAAATAAAAAATGATATCGTCTGTAATGTAGTATGGCAAAGGGTTGTAAAGAAAAAGTCCTCCAAAATTTGGAGGACTTTCAAAATATTTTGCTTTGTTAAAAAGCGAAGACTACTTCTTCTTAGCAGCTTTCTTCTTAGGAGCAGCTTTCTTCTTAGGAGCAGCTTTCTTCTTAGGAGCAGCTTTCTTTTTTGGAGCAGCTTTTTTTGCAGCTTTTTTCTTTGTTGCCATTTTTTAAAATTTAATTGGTTAGTAAATAATACTTAAAATTAAAAATATTTTTTAAACTACCAAAAAAAATATTAAAAAATCAGGCTGTAGCTTCTACAGCACTTACCGAAACAACAGTTTTATCTCCTTTTGTTTTTTTGAATTCAACCAAACCATCAGTTAATGCGAAGATGGTGAAATCTCTTCCAACGCCAACATTTTTACCAGGATGATAAACTGTTCCGCGTTGACGAATGATGATGTTGCCTGCAAGTGCAGGTTGACCACCATAAATTTTTACGCCCAATCTTTTGCTTTGTGAATCACGACCGTTTTTTACGGAACCTTCACCTTTTTTATGTGCCATGTTTAATTTGTTTTAAGTTTTGAGTTTTAAGTTTTAAGTAGAAGCGGATATTTTTTAACTCCGTACTTATAACTTATTACTTACTACTTTTTATTTAAGCAATCGCTGTTACTTTAATTTGTGTGTACTGTGTACGATGTCCGTGTTTTTTGCGGAAGCCTTTTCTTCTTTTCATTTTAAAAGCGATTACTTTTTCGCCTTTGATAAGATCATTAACGATCTCGGCTTTTACAACTGCTTTCACCGCTTCACCGGTAACCAGCTTTCCGTCGGTATCGGTCATCAATACTTCGGCAAACTCTACAATGTCACCTGCTTTACCTTCAATATGCGGTACATAGAGGTTATCGCCTGCTTTTACTTTAAATTGCTGACCGGCTATTTTTACTACTGCTAACATAAATATCCCAGATTTAATCCCGATTTTTTCGGGAGGCAAAGGTAAGGGTTTTCCCTTTAAAACTCAGCAGAAGGGATAAAAATAATTCTCCCGCCCTGCAAGGTTTTGGAAGATCGGGCCGGTAATAGCTGAAAACCAGCTCCGGGCAGGCGGGGACAGCCGCAGAAACTGGCTATATTCGTGTTTTATATGTATTATTTGACCCGGCTTATACAGGTATTATTTACAATTTATGCCTTTATCTTTTTTACGGCATTCCTGCTACTGATATTTCCCCTGGTGGTGATCGCCTCTTTCTTTGGCAAGGTAAAAGGCGGCAATTTTATTTATCGCCTGTGCAGGCTCTGGGCCGGTTTTGTGTTGATGATGCTGGGGATACGGCATAAAAATTTATACCAATCGCCGCATGATGCCAACAGGCAATATGTTTTTGTATTCAATCATATCTCTTACCTGGATATACCCGTTCTAATGAAAAGCATCTGCAAACAGCGATTCAGGATATTGGGCAAGGCCGAAATGGCAAGGATACCCATTTTTGGGTTCTTATATAAGAATGCGGTGGTATTGGTAGACAGGGATGATGCGGCGAAAAGAGCAAAAAGTGTATTACAACTTAAATCGGTTTTAAAAAAAGGGATATCAATTGCTTTAAGCCCTGAAGGTACGTTCAATATGACCGGCAGGCCCCTTAAAGAATTTTATGACGGTGCTTTTAAAATAGCGATTGAAACACAAACTCCTGTGAAACCCATTTTATTTTTAGATACCTACGACAGGCTGAATTATCGAACCGTCTTTTCACTGACGCCAGGAAGATCCAGGTCGGTTTTTTTAGCCGAGATAAAAGTAGAAGGGCTTAGTGCTAAAGATGTTCCTTTCCTGAAACAAAAAGTTTATACAGCCATGGAAGAAGCGCTCATTAAATATAATGCAAGCTGGATAAGTGCAGCTGCTGAAAATACCAGACTGGAAAAGATAGATTAAATTTGGATACTTATGATGAGCAGGGAGAATGAAATATCATTTACAACAGGATCTTCGGGTTTATGGGCAGAGATCATCCTTCCGCTGGCGCTACCTACCACCTACACTTATGCCATCCCGTTACATTTAACCGAAAAGACAAAACCCGGCTGCAGGGCAGAAGTGGTGTTTGGAAAAAATAAGAAATATGCAGGCATCATAAAATCGATTGGGGATGAAAAACCCGCCTATGCCACCAGGGAAATATTAAATGTACTGGATGATGAACCCATCATTTATCCCCAGCAATTACAGCTTTGGCACTGGATAAGCGAATACTATATGTGCAGCGAAGGGGAAGTGATGGCTGCAGCATTGCCCACGCATTTTAAACTCAGCAGCGAGACCGTCCTGGTCTATAATGAAGCGATAGGTGAAGATTTTACCCAGCTTACAGACGAAGAATTTATTGTTGCAGAAGCACTGCTCATAAAAAAAGAATTGCGCCTTAGCGAAGTGCAGCAGTTGCTGGATGTTACTCATGTTTACCCGCTCATCAAAAAACTCATTGATAAAAAAGTGTGTTCCGTATGGGAAGCCATGGACGAACGCTATGCTGTAAAAAAAGAGAATTATGTTTTGCTGAACCCGGAATATGACAATGAAGAAAAACTTGGTGAATTATTAAATAACTGGAGCAGGGCACCCAGGCAAATGGAATTGTTATTGGCCTACCTTCACCTGCAAAAAACCGCAGGTGAAGTTACACAGGCGGAGTTACTGAAAAAATCAGGCGCTTCCCCTGCGCAGTTAAAGGGTTTATCCGAAAAAAATATCCTCCTTATTGAAAAAAGGGCTGTGGACCGGATCAAAGTAATTTCCAGGATGGTGGATATTGATTTTGAGTTTAGCGCTGCGCAACAGGAATGTTCCGATGCGGTTACCAAAAGCTTTGAGAAGAAAAATGTTTGCCTCCTGCATGGTATCACGAGCAGTGGTAAAACGCAGGTGTATATCAAACTGATCGAAAAATATTTTATGAAGGGCCGCCAGGTGTTATACCTCTTACCCGAAATAGCGCTCACTGCACAGATCATCCGCCGTTTGCAAAAACATTTTGGCGGCAATATTGCCATTTATCATTCCAAGTTCAATAATAATGAACGCATAGAATTATGGAATAAGATACGAACAGGTGAAGTGAAGATGGTATTGGGTGCCCGCAGTGCCCTTTTTCTGCCGTTTAGGGACCTTGGCCTGATAATAGTGGATGAAGAGCACGATTCCTCTTACAAACAGCAGGATCCGGCTCCCAGGTACAATGCAAGGGATGCAGCTATTTATTATGCATCTTTATTTACTGCAGGTGAAAGTGCAAAGGTTTTACTGGGCAGCGCAACACCTTCCGTTGAAAGTTATTTTAATGCAGTTAAGGATAAATATGCATTGGTAGAATTGAACGAACGTTTTGGCGGTATCAAATTGCCCGAGATAACGATCATTGATACACGACAGGTAGCACAGAAAGGAAAAGTGATGATCAGCCCGCAATTGAAAGAAGCCATGCAAAAAACACTGGAGGCGGGCAAGCAGGTAATTTTATTCCAAAACAGGAGGGGTTATAATCCTTATTTGATATGCGGAGCTTGCGGTTTTATTCCGCAGTGTACACATTGTGATGTATCGTTAACATTACACAAGTTCAGTAATAAACTGCATTGTCATTATTGCGGAAGCACGTATCCAAAATTAATTACCTGCCCGGCTTGTGGTAGCAACAACTGGCTGGAGAAAAATTTTGGCACCGAAAAAGTTGAAGAACAACTGGAAGGAGAATTTTCCAAATATAAGATCGCCCGGATGGATGTAGACAGTGTACGGGGCAAGGCAGCACATGATAATTTGATCCAGTTGTTTGAACAGCAAAGGCTCGATATTTTAGTGGGTACACAAATGGTGGTGAAAGGACTTGATTTTGATCATGTAAGTCTCGTTGGTATTTTGGATGCAGACGGGTTATTGAGTTTTGCTGATTTCCGCGTGAATGAACGGGCCTTCCAGTTGATGGAACAGGTGAGCGGACGTGCAGGCAGAAAAAATGAACAGGGAAAAGTACTGATACAGACCACGAACCTAAAACACCCGGTATTACAATTGGTGCAACAACATGACTATAAAAATTTTTACCGTTACGAGATCGAAAACCGGGAGCAATTCTTTTATCCGCCCTACAGCCGTATTGTTTTATTAACTTTAAAGCACAAAGATAAAAGCGTGGTGTGTGCCGCAGCTGAAAAATTAGCTGCATTGCTGAAACAGGATCTTGCAGCATACATTGTTGGCCCTGCTGCCCCGTTGGTGAACAGGATAAGGAATCAATACCTGATGGAGATACTGGTTAAGCTGCCCAGGGAAAAAGGCATGAGCTTAACCTATAAAAAAGTGGTCCGCAACCATATTAATCTATTGCTGAGCGAGAAAAATTTTAAAACTGTTACTGTTGTTGCAGACGTGGATACGCAGTAGGGATTAGTGATTAATACTTTAATAATGCTGGTACAGGAGAATATATCGTTAAAGAAACTGAATACATTTGGAATAGGTGTTGCTGCGAAATATTTTGCCCAATTCGCTGCTATTGACGAATTGCAAGAACTCTTCGGGTATAGCAAAGCAAACACATTAATCCTGGGGGGCGGAAGCAATATCCTTTTCACAAAAGATTTCGACGGGTTGGTTTTAAAAAATAATATTACCGGGATCAAGACAATAAAAGAAGATGAACATCATGTATACGTGCAGGCAGGGGCAGGGCAAAACTGGCATGGGTTTGTGCAGCACTGTATCAGCAATAACTGGGCCGGTGTTGAAAATCTTTCTTTGATCCCCGGTAGTATCGGGGCATCTCCTATGCAGAATATCGGCGCTTATGGGGTAGAACTAAAAGATGTATTCTTTTCATTGGAGGCATTTCATATTAAGGAACAAAAGCTCATAAATTTCTCTTTGAATGATTGTGAATTTGGCTACCGTGAAAGTGTGTTCAAGCGTAAGCTCAAAGATGAATTTGTGATCACCAGTGTTACTTATCGTTTAAATAAAGTGCCTGTTTTCAATATTTCCTATGGTGCCATTGAACAGGAACTGGAGAAAATGGGAGTGGCAACACTCAGTATTGCTGCTATTTCACAAGCCATCATCAATATCCGCAGCAGTAAATTACCGAATCCCTCGGAAATAGGAAATGCAGGAAGTTTTTTTAAGAACCCACATATTTCTGCCAAAGAATTTCAGCAGATAAAAGATAAATATCCTAACCTGGTGGGCTACCCGCAGGAGAACGGAGAAGTTAAACTGGCGGCGGGATGGCTGATAGAGCATTGTGGGCCGCCCGGCACATTAAGCTGGAAAGGGTTCCGCAGGGGCGATGCAGGCTGCCATGCCCGGCAATCGTTGGTATTGGTGAACTATGCCGATGCAACCGGAAAAGAAGTATTTGACCTGAGTGAAGATATTTTGCAAAGTGTTAAAGAAAAATTTGGTGTAACATTGGAGCGTGAGGTAAATATTATTTAGCCACTGCCTGTTCAACCTACTTTGCGAAACTAAATTGAAAGACTAATTGAAATCTCCCTCATTAAGGTCTTCTTCGCTGAAATGCTGGCTGCCGATATTGAGCATGCTTCCCATCAGGTCTTTAAACTCTATCTTACCGTCCAGTATTTTTTTACTGATGAGTGAATAAGCTGCAAGCCCGTGCAAAACAAATTCCATCAGCAATGCATTCTCTTTGTCATTGGCAGCTTTAAAATACTTTTTTACCAATGCATGAAGTCCATCTACTTTGTACAATAGCTGTACTTTGTCTTCATCCCTGGTCTCAAAAAAAGTATTTAATGTATTGCCGCTATCGAACCAGCGTGTAATTGCTTTATAGGGGTTGTCTTCCGGTTTGGCTTCCTTACTTCTTTTCTTTTTTAAAGTATCAGGATCAGGAAAATATTGTGCAAACTGCGTACGTATAGAACGCTCCAGTAAATTAAATGCTACCTGGTAGGGGCCTTCCTGCTCACCTTCGTAAACCAGTTCAATTTTACCGGTGATGGAAGGAATGATTCCGATAAGGTCACTGAGCCAGACCTGGGTTTTCTTTTCATCATTGATGATTGCCCTTCGTTCTGCTGCGCTGATGGCATTTTCATAAGCGCTGATGGTTAGTCTTGCACTTACGCCGCTTTTCTTATCAACCAGTTCACTGCTCCTGGCTTCAAATGCAACCTGTTCAATCAGGCGCTTGATGAGTTCACTCACTTTTACTCTTTGCTGCTGGGCTTCATTGATACCTGCTTCCTGTTCCGTGATCTGCAGTGATGTTTCAATTGACCTGGGATAGTGTGTGAGTATCTGGCTTTCTATTCGGTCTTTCAGTGGGGTAACAATGCTGCCGCGGTTGGTATAATCTTCCGGATTGGCAGTGAACACAAACATAACGTCTAATGGTAAACGCAGTTTAAAACCGCGTATCTGCAGGTCGCCTTCTTCTAAAATATTAAATAAAGAAACCTGTATCCTTGCCTGCAGGTCGGGTAATTCATTGATCACAAAAATACAGCGATTGCTCCTTGGGATAATACCATAATGCAGTACCCGCTCATCTGCAAAACTTAGTTTAAGGTTGGCAGCTTTTATCGGATCTATATCACCGATAAGATCCGCTACACTTACATCCGGTGTGGCCAGTTTTTCGCCATAGCGCTCGCTGCGGTGCAACCATGTTATGGGTGTGGCATCACCTTTTTCTTCAATGATATCCAGTGAATACCTTGATACCGGGTTCAGCGGGTCATCATTGATCTCGCTGCCGGTGACAATGGGAATATATTCATCCAGTAATTCTATCATTAGCCTGGCCATCCTTGTTTTTGCCTGTCCGCGTAAACCCAGGAACAAA
This sequence comes from Chitinophagaceae bacterium, assembly GCA_043782405.1. Classification (GTDB taxonomy): domain Bacteria; phylum Bacteroidota; class Bacteroidia; order Chitinophagales; family Chitinophagaceae; genus Ferruginibacter. The sequence continues at coordinate 22 of JAYWAN010000139.1, read as the reverse complement.
ATATTATGCTGTGAGAGTAAGG
>JAYWAN010000138.1:0-4522 GCA_043782405.1 Chitinophagaceae bacterium | reverse complement strand
TCCTGGAACGTGATTGAACAACTCCGTAGCGGCAATCAAAATATCAAAGGCATAAAATTCCAGCGCAACTATGGTAAGAGTGCTGCACTAAATGAAGGCTTCCGTTCGGCACAGGGCGATGTTGTGATCACCATGGATGCAGATATGCAGGACAGTCCGGATGAAATTCCGGAATTGAGAAAAATGATCATCGAAGGCGATTTTGACCTGGTGAGTGGCTGGAAGAAAAAACGATATGATAATACCTTCACTAAAAATATCCCTTCCAAATTATTTAATGCTGCTGCAAGAAAGATGAGTAAGATAAAACTGCATGATTTTAACTGCGGTCTTAAAGCTTATAAAAGGAAAGTAATAAAAAGCATTGAAGTATATGGAGAAATGCACCGTTATATCCCTGTGCTGGCAAAGTGGGCCGGCTTCAGAAAAGTGGGAGAAAAAGTAGTTGAGCACCGGGCACGAAAATATGGGGTTACCAAATTTGGGTGGAGCCGTTTTGTAAATGGTTTCCTGGACCTGATGACCATTTTTTTTGTGGGTAAGTTTGGCAAGAGGCCTATGCATTTTTTTGGATTATGGGGAAGCATCGTATTTTTTGCGGGCATGTGTATCTGGATCTACCTGGGTATAGCCAAGTTTGCTTTTCAGCAATATAATATGACCGACCGGCCTTTGTTCTACGTGGGCATTATTTCCCTGGTCATTGGTACGCAATTATTTTTAGCCGGTTTTATTGGCGAACTTATTGCAAGAAATTCTGCAGAAAGGAATAACTATTTGATTGAAGAAAAAACCGGATTGTAAAATTCATTGCTATTATGAAAGTTGTGATCATTGGCCCTGCTCATCCTTTACGCGGAGGTGGTATCACAACTTTTAATGAAAGATTGGCCCGCCAATTCATTGCAGAAGGCCATAACGTATGTATCTACTCTTTCTCCCTGCAGTACCCCGGTTTTTTATTCCCAGGTAAAACACAATTCTCTGGTGAACCGGCGCCTGCAGGACTGGACATCCACACCCGCATCAATTCTATAAATCCTTTTAACTGGTTAAGCGTAGGAAGGGAATTAAAAAAACTACAACCCGATATTGTTGTGGTAAGGTTTTGGCTACCCTTTATGGGTCCCTGCCTGGGAACCATTTTACGTAAGATCAAAAAAAATAATTATACCAGGATCATTTGCATTGCAGATAATATTGTACCGCACGAAAAACGTTTCGGCGATAAGCCGTTCACAAAATATTTCATCAAACCCGTTGATGCATTTATTACCATGAGCGAAAAAGTGATGAGCGACCTGCGGTTGTTTTCAAAAGATAAGCCCGCCAAACTTGTCGCCCACCCTTTGTATGATAATTTTGGAGAAAAGATACCCAAAGCGGCTGCAAGGGAAAAACTAGGTATAAAAAAAACAGATAAGATCATTTTATTTTTTGGTTTCATCCGGAAATATAAGGGGCTCGACCTGCTGATTGATGCAATGAAATTGATATGCTCCGGCCCACAGCCTACACCAAACCTTAAACTCCTTATCGCCGGAGAATTTTATGATGACAAAAAAATATATGATGAACAGATCGACAGGCTTGGCATCCGGGAGCAGTTGATATTGCACACCGATTTTATTGCAGACAGTGAAGTAAAATATTATCTCTGCGCTGCAGATGTATTGGTACAGCCCTACCGCAATGCTACACAAAGTGGCGTTACCCCTCTCGCATATCATTTTGAAATACCCATGATCGTTACCAATGTAGGCGGCTTACCCGCACTGGTACCCGATAATAAAGCCGGGCTGGTGGCCGAGCCCAATGCAGCATCACTTGCACAAAAGATCATGGAATACTTTGATAAAGGTGAAGATCATTTTCTGCCGCACCTGGTGGAAGAAAAGAAAAAATTAAGCTGGACAAATATGATCAAAAGCATCCTTGAAGTTGCCAACAATAAGTAAATTGCCCTCATCAATAAAAATAAATGATCTACAGAAGTAAAGCTCCCCTGCGTATTGGCCTTGCCGGAGGTGGAACCGATGTAAGTCCGTACAGTGAGCAGTTTGGCGGCGCCATTTTAAATGCCACCATCTCACTTTCGGCCTATGCAACGATAGAACCGCTGACAGAAAATAAAATTATTGTACAGGCACTTGACAGGAATGAGGAGCAAAGTTTTGATTGGGCGGCTGAATTACCCATCGACGGGAAACTCGACCTGTTGAAAGGTGTTTACAACCGTTTGCAGAAAGATTTTAATTTACCGGTAGCAGGTTTTCGTCTATCCACATACGTTGATGCACCGGCAGGCTCGGGATTGGGTACGTCTTCTACCCTGGTTGTAGCCATACTGGGCGCATTTACCGAAATGCATAAACTGCCATTGCGTGATTATGAACTGGCACATTATGCGTATGATATTGAAAGAAAAGACCTGCAGATGGCCGGCGGTAAACAAGACCAGTATGCCGCAACTTTTGGTGGCGTAAATTTCATGGAATTTCATGCGGGTGATAAAGTAGTGGTGAACCCCCTGCGCATCAAGCCCGAATATTTACATGAACTGGAAAATAACCTCGTACTTTATTTTACCGCCACATCAAGAGAAAGTGCGGCCATCATTAAAGAACAGGTAAAAAATGTAAACGAGAAAAATGAGAAAAGCATAGAAGCCATGCACCAGTTGAAAGAACAGGCAGGTATGATGAAAGAAGCATTGCTCAAAGGCAGGCTGGATGAATTGGGCGAGATACTTGATTTTGGGTTTCAGCAAAAAAGGCAGATGGCAGCCAATATCAGCAATAACAATATTGAATCTGTTTATGAGGCGGCAAAAAGTGCAGGCGCAACAGGTGGCAAGATAAGTGGCGCCGGCGGTGGGGGCTTCATGATATTCTATTGCCCCCTCAATACCCGTTATGCGGTTATAAAAACATTGAATACTTTTGGGGGCGAAGTAAGAAAATATTCTTTCGTGGATTATGGGTTGACGACATGGAAGATATGATGTTAACTGCAACGGGAATAAAAATAATCAGATGAATAAGATAAAAAACATTGTGCAGGCTTCCATTGATGTAAAACAACAGGTACTGCTAAACGAAGACTTGCTTAAAACGGTAAGTGATTGCATAGCAGTTATTGTAACTGCTTTTAAAAATGGCAACAAAGTTTTGTTTTGCGGCAATGGCGGAAGTGCTGCAGATGCACAACACCTTGCGGCAGAATTCAGTGGCAGGTTTTATACCGACCGTGATGCTTTACCTGCAGAAGCCCTGCATTGCAACACTTCTTACCTAACGGCAGTGGCTAACGATTATAGCTATGACGTGATTTATTCCCGCTTAATAAAAGGGACGGGCAATAAAGGCGATGTACTGGTGGGCTTAAGCACGTCTGGCAACAGCAAGAATATCATGAATGCTTTTGAGACAGCAAATGAAAAAGGGATGATAACCATTGCCTTTACAGGTGCAGGCGGCGGCGCATTAAAGGCCCTCGCCCATCACCTTATCAATGTGCCTTCAAATGATACGCCACGTATACAGGAAAGCCATATCATGCTGGGGCATATTATTTGCCAGCTGGTGGAAGAACAATATTTTGCATAGGGAGGTTTCTCACAAAAGGATGATAAAAGAAGTGATCATATTGGCCGGGGGGTTGGGTACCAGGCTTCGTTCAGTCGTTGCCGATATACCTAAATGCATGGCATTGGTGGCGGGTAAACCCTTCCTGTATTATGTTATTGAGCATTTTAAAAAACAAGGGGCAGATAAATTCATTTTTTCACTGGGATATAAACATGAAATGATTGAAGCGTGGCTGAATGAACAATACCCCCTGATGTTCATGCAATCATCCATTGAAGAAGAACCACTTGGCACAGGAGGCGCTGTAAAACTGGCTTGCGGCCTTGCAACAGAAAAAAATGTGCTGGTCATCAACGGGGATACGCTTTTTTCTGTCGACCTTAAAATGCTCAGCAGTTTTCACCATACTACCGGCTCCGATTGTACGCTGTCATTGAAACCCATGCAGTATTTCAACCGATACGGTGTGGTAGAAATCAACAAAGACTGTTCCATCACCTCTTTCAAAGAAAAGCAGTCGTATGAGAACGGGTTGATCAACGGCGGCGTTTATGCATTGAATGCAGTTAAGTTTCAACAGGAAGAACTCCCTGGAAAATTCTCCTTCGAAAAAGATTACCTGGAAAAATATTATACACAAAGAAAAATGTATGGTATTGTGCAGGACAAGTATTTTATAGATATTGGTATCCCCGAAGATTATGAAAGAGCGCAGCAGGAATTAGCGGATGGCGGATGAAAACAACGACACAAATGATCAACCTTCAAGCAATAGACAAAACCTGGACCCTGTTCCTCGACCGGGATGGCGTTATAAATCATGAAAAATACCATGATTATATCCATCACTGGGATGAATTCAATTTTTATGATGGTACTACGGCTGCTATTAAGGTCTTCACCCAAAAATTCAATCACATCATTGTTGTTAC
>JAYWAN010000137.1:0-11994 GCA_043782405.1 Chitinophagaceae bacterium | reverse complement strand
AAATAAAGTATCGCCGGTAAAAATCGCATGGGGTCTATCATTCTCATCCCTTAATAAATAACAGGTACTTTCTAAAGTATGTCCGGGTGTATGGATCACTTCAAAACTGATCTTGCCCAGTTTAAATATCTCTCCGTCTTTGGCGCTATGTACTTTAAATGGGGTTTCTACACCGGGGCCATAAATAATTGGTGCACCGGTTTTTTTACTGAGATCAAGATGCCCGCTTACAAAATCAGCATGAAAATGTGTTTCAAAAATATATTTGATACCGGCATTGCTGCTCCCGGCCATTTTAATGTATTCATCAGTATCCCTCAACGGATCAATGATGGCAACTTCACCTTCACTTTCGATATAGTAAGCAGCTTCACTAAGACAGCCGGTATATAATTGTTTAATGAACATGTTTATTATCTTTTTGTAATGTTGATACAAAGATAAAAATAAAAAAGCGGATGCATGAGCACCCGCCTTTAAAAATGTATTGATTGAAACTTAGCCTACCAGTTCTTTAACAAATTGGCTTATTTCATCTATCCGTTTGTAATTAACGGTATAGAAAATGAATTTACCGTCACGTTCGGTATTAACGATGCCCGCTTTGCGTAGTATGGCCAGGTGTTGTGAAGCAACAGATTGCTCAAGGCGTAAACGCACATAGATCTCGGTAACCGTGATCTTTTTCTCTTCTTCGATCAGTTTAAGTAACTGTTGGCGGAGCTTGTGGTTTAGCGCCCTTAAGACCAGGGCTGCTTTTTTGAGGGCATGAAAATCCAGGTTAACAGAGTTACCTGCTGAAGGTTTGGCAGACAACAAAGCCTGCTCATGTGATTGAGACGCAACCATCATAAGAATTAAATTTTAAATATGCTTGAACAATGTTTGAACGTGCAAATATACTAATTATTGCTTATGCAACTATAATTTGGCAGTATTATAAAGTTAAAGTTGTTTTTCTGTCGGTTTTTTACTTATTCGTGGTGTCCTGAAACTCTTTCAGGTAAAAGGGCTCACTGTAGGCCAGTGTGGCAAAGCGTTGCTTTATGAAGTATAAATCAGCGAGTTTGGCCATCGCTTCGGGTAATAGGGCTACTGGTTCAAATGCTGCATTCGGGTCTTTACAAACTGACTCCCATTTTTTTGCACCGCTGCCAAAAAAAATGATATGGTCCTTTAAAAGTTGTTCTTTAAAAGAAGATTGATCCAGGATGAGTGCAGCGGGGGCCAGTATATTTTTCCCTTGCCCGTCGTATAAAGCAGTGTATACTTCCATCCGCCTTGCATCGATCATGGGGCAAAATAATGCGGAGGTGTTTGCATCCTTAATTGCCGATGCCGCCAGCACTTCTAAAGTATTCAAAGTGATAAGGGGTTTTTCTAATGCATAACATAAGCCCTTTGCACTTGCCATGCCTACCCTTAACCCGGTGTACGAACCAGGCCCGGCTGTAATTGCGATGGCATCAATATCTTTTAGGGGTATTGATGTTTCATTTACCAGCTGTTGTATGGCCGGCTGTAAAAAAGCCCCATGGTCTTTTTGTGATCCATTGAATAAGGACCCAAGTACAACAGCATCTTTAGCAATAGATACCTGTGCTGTTTCGGTGGCAGTATCAATATGTAGGATCAGGCTCATGAATTATTTTCGGTTGCTTCTTTAACAAGCAAAGGCGCAGGTTGATAGCGTTTATCTGTTACAGTTAGTTTACTGAGTAGCTCAAGAATATTTCCAGCGCCGATAGCAGTTGCCCATTCAAAGGGTCCGAAAGGATAATTGGTACCCAACTTCATAGCGGTATCAATTTCTGCCTTGCTGCTTACTTCATCCCCAACCGCAAACCAGGCTTCATTGATGATCATGGCAATTATCCTTGCACTTACCAACCCGGGTTCATCAGCAACAGGCATTATTGCCTTGTTTAATTGTTTAAGAACAGCACTGGCTTTATCATCAACCTCTCCCGCAATTTCCCAGGCTGCCCTTTGCAAAAAACCAGGCCATCCATTTATGCGCAACACATTGGCCGGTGCATTTATTTCTTTTAAAGTTGTTGTAACTGCGTTGATAAAAACAGGTTTTGCAAATGATGCGTAAACCGGGTATATGGTACTGTTGCTCAGGTTAAAGAAAGCAACTGCTGTTGTATGTTGTATAAAACCGGTATCATCAACAACCCTTATCCATTCGATATTGCCCGAACAACCCGTCAGCTCTTCCCATTGCCCGTCACTTGCTGTTACTGCTATTTGCATGAATAATTTTTTACAAAAATAGGTGGTTGGGAAAAGATATATTTGCATTTCTATAAATAAAATAAAATGGCAAAAGAAATCATCAATACACCTAATGCACCCGCACCTATCGGACCGTATAACCAGGCAATCCTAACCGGTAATATGCTTTTTATTTCCGGCCAGATCGCATTAAAACCAGGCACCAACGACCTGGTGAATGCCGATATCATTGAAGAGGCACACCAGGTGATGCAAAACCTGAAATCTATACTGGCAGCAGCTTCTATGGATTTTAACCAGGTAGTGAAGACCACTATTTTTTTAAGTGACATGGAATTGTTTGGCCAGGTAAATGAGATCTATGGTAAATATTTTGAAGGAGAATTTCCGGCAAGGGAAACCGTTGCCGTGAAAGGATTACCCAAGAATGTGAATGTAGAGATCAGTATGATCGCAGCGAGATAGGCTAATGGCGAATGGTCAATAGTATCGAAATAACAGTGCTTCCCTGATTGACCGTTCACTAACGCAGTTCGGGCAAATTATTTGGTGTAAAGCTGATCCTCGGGCGTTCTCCCATCGGTACCAGCACAATGATATTGGTTTTAAGGGTTTCGCTGTTACGGAAGATATAGCCGGCTTTCACAGATTGTGTGACTTCCTTTCCGCCTTCGGTCAGTTTTGCATTTACATAAAAATCCCGGGCTTTAACCGTACCGTTTTTTGCTGTGAGTCTTTTGCCATTGGCATTACTGCAGTTGAAAGTAGCAATGAGATTGGCGGCATCATCCGAAAGGAAAGAAGCACGTTCTGCATATAATTTCGTACACCCGCTTTTGTTAGTAGCGTACAGGGTTATTTCAAAACGGGCATAATCTTCGCCTTTGGCGCTTTTAACCTGCTCGTTTTTGATGATATAACCGTATTCAATGCCATCAACAGGTACGGGTTTGTTCTCATCAATGCTTTGGGCAAAAACACCGGAAAAAACGAATAGTGCAGGCAGTATCAGAAAAGAAGTTTTCGAAAACATAAAAGCGGCTTTAATTTTGCAGTTAAGATAAAACATTTTAGAAAGAATGGATAGTGAAAAATTAGTGATCATAACAGCCAAAGCCCCGGAATACCTGGTAAGCACCCTGGAGCAAAAGGGCTATACGGTTTTGAATATCCCGCAGGTGAGTTATGATGAGTTATATACACTCATTCCGGAAGCAGTAGGGTTGATTGTAACCACGAGGCTGCCGATCGACAAAAAAATTATTGACCAGGCTAAAAAACTGCAATGGATAGGAAGACTGGGCAGCGGTATGGAATTGATCGATACAGCCTATGCCGAAACCAAAGGTATCAAATGTGTAAGCAGCCCCGAAGGCAACCGCACAGCAGTTGCTGAACATGCATTGGGAATGTTGCTGGGTTTATTGCATAAGATCAACAGCAGCTTTGAAGAGATAAAAAAAGGGCAATGGATACGGGAAGCCAACCGCGGTACAGAGTTAACCGGAAAAACGGTCGGTATCATCGGCTATGGAAATACGGGTGCTGCATTTGCAAAATTACTGGGGGCTTTTGATGTAACAGTACTGGCCTATGATAAATATAAATTTGATTTCGGTGGTCAAAATATTAAAGCAGCAAATCCCGAACAGGTATGCCGTTATGCAGATGTAATCAGTTTTCATGTGCCGCTTAGTGCCGAGACAAGATATATGGCCAACGAATCGTTTTTCAACGCCCTGCAGCAAAAACCATTTATTATCAATACATCAAGGGGGGATGTGGTGCAAACGACAGCCTTAATAACAGCATTAAAACAAAACAATATAGCCGGGGCTGCACTGGATGTATTGGAGAATGAAAAGATGGACACATTGTCAATTACCGAAAAAGAACAAATGGATTTCCTGGCCGGGCAGGCCAATGTATTGCTTACACCGCATATTGCCGGCTATTCGCACGAAGCATTTCAAAAGATGAGCGCCGTTATCCTTGAAAAGCTGGGAATATAAAATTTTTACTATTTTTGCTGTATACAACGCCTTAGGCTTCCTGGGGCGTTGTATTTTTTTTCTATTTGCTAAAAGGAAATTTTATGAGTGATACCAATTATGTAACCGAGGAAACGTTTGAAAGATTAAAGACGGAGTTGCAACACATGAAAGGTGTAGACCGCCCCGCCGCCAGTAAGGCGATTGCGGAAGCCCGTGAAAAAGGCGACCTGAAAGAGAATGCAGAATATGATGCGGCTAAAGAAGCGCAGGGTATGCTTGAAGCAAAGATAAAACACCTGGAAGGCGTGCTTGCCAATGCCCGAATATTGGATGAAAAAAATATTGATACCAGCAAGGTCTCCATACTTACCAAAGTAACTTTAACCAACCTCGGTACAAAAAAGAAAGTTACTTATAAGATCGTTTCTGAGAATGAAGCCGATCTTAAGCTGGGAAAAATATCCGTAACCTCACCAATAGGCAAAAGCCTTTTGGGCAAAGTTATCGGCGATAGCGTTGAAGTGAAAGTGCCTGCAGGTGTGCTTAATTTTAAAGTGGAGAATATTGAATTGTAATTTTTATCATGACCATTTTTTCAAAAATAATAGCCGGTGATATCCCCTGTTACCGCATTGCAGAAGATGAAAAATTCATTGCTTTCCTGGATATTGAGCCACTGGTAAAAGGGCATGTGCTGGTGGTACCCAAAGTTGAAGTCAATAAAATTTTTGACGTACCGGATGACTTTCTTGCGCAGATGCTTGTATTTGCCAAACCCATTGCCCGTGCAATTGAAAAAACTTTCAACTGCAATAGGTGCGGCATCAGTGTTATTGGTTTGGAAGTGCCGCATGCACACATGCACCTGCTACCCATCAATACAGCAAATGACCTGAATTTTACGCGTGCCAAACTAAAATTTACGGGGGAAGAATTAAAAGAAGTGCAACAAAAAATACTTGCTGCTTTATAAATGGCCCTACAGCCCATTTACTGAACCTGTAGCCTGAACCCCACACCATGTATGGTTTCCAGCATGATAGCTGGGTCGGCTTTAAAATGTTTTCGCAGTTTGGTAATGAATACGTCCATACTCCTGCCCAAAAAATAGTCATCCTTACCCCATACGTTCAGCAATACTTCTTCGCGTTTTAGTATTTTATTGAGGTGCTGTGCAAAAAAACGCAGCAGGTCCGATTCCCTTTGCGTAAGTGTGATCACCTCCTTGCCATTATATATCTTCAGTTCATTAAATACAAATTTCAATTTACCGATCTGGTATTCTTCCTTTGTATCAGCCTGTAATTTTTTTGTGCGCCGTAAAAAAACGTCCATGCGTAACAGTAATTCCTGCATGCTGAATGGCTTGGTGATATAATCATCGGCACCTGTCTGGAACCCCCTTAGTTTATCCTCCTGTAAACTTTTTGCCGTGATAAAAATGAGCGGAACAATATCACTTTGCTGCCGGATCTTTTTAGCCAGTGAAAAACCATCCCTTATCGGCATATTAACATCGATGAGGCAGATATCGAATTCTTTTTTCTGGAACAGCTGCCAGGCAACTTCTCCATCGGGACAATGGGATACTTCATAACCTGCATCCTGCAGGCTGTCTTTAATAACAAAGCCCAGTGAAAGGTCGTCTTCAGCCAATAATACTTTTGCCTTGCTCATGTTCGGGGTTTTATTTTCTCGGAATTTTTACGATGAACGTGCTGCCTTTTTTCAGTTCACTCTGCACTTCAATCTTTCCGCCATGCTCATCTATCACTTTCTTTACAAAATTCAGGCCAAGCCCAAATCCTTTCGCAGTATGTATCTCGCCCTGGGTGATCCTGTAAAAACGATCAAATATTTTTTTATGGTGCTCACTGTCAATACCGATACCGTTATCTTTTATGGCAACACAAAGATCTGTACCAGCGGCATACGTGGAAATGGTAATGACCGGAGCAGCAGCATATTTTATCGCATTTTCTATCAGGTTAATAAAAGCCAGCAGCAGGTAGGCTTTATCGGCACTTACAAAACAATCTGGTGAAGCAAAAGAAGTTTCAATGACTGCATTTTTTTGTTCAACCAGCGGGTGCAGGTCATTGACGGCCTGTTGTAATAGCTGGTTCAGGTCAATATCTTCTTTTTCCAGTGGCAATGAACTCCGGTCGGTATAGGCAATCTCCAGCAGGCGTTGTACCTGCGCCTGTAAATGAGAAGTCTGTTCTACTATGATGCCCGCATAATTTTTCAGCCTGTCGGGTTTCTCTGTAATATTATCCTGTTGTAATACATCGGCGGCTATCTTAATAACGGCAAGGGGTGTCCTGAATTCATGTGTGAAATTATTCACAAAATCTTTTTGTGTTTCATTCAGGAATTTCTGGCGGTAGAGGTAAAAGATACTGGCACCAAAACCGATCAGCACCAGCAATAATAAAGCACCCGATGCTATCCAGAAAAGCATTTGTTTTAAAATGTATTGGCCCCGGTGCGGAAAGAATAATGCGATATAAGAATAATCCTTTTTGTATAAGGGGATCTTCGTTTCTTTATCCGTAGCGTGGTAGGAATCGGGGAGGTCAATGTATTCTTCAACAGTATAAGCGTTCTTCTCCATACTGTAAATGGCTGCTTTGCAATCGGTGTACACATCAAAGTCGGTAAATTCAGCTTTGAGGTTCAGCCAAAGGCTGTCGAGGTTGGGACCGCAATCGATCCTTAATAAATAGATATCCGGACTGGGGTTCTCTACCCGTTTTTGTTCATTGTCCGATACATCATTCACCAGTTCCATATCATCATAAAGCCCGCGGATACTTTTGGAAACATTAATGTTGAACTGTTTTTCTTCATAGAGATAAACTTTTTGCAACCAGAATAACTGCACGCCGATAATAATGGTCACCAGTACCGTGCTGGTTAAAATTACAAAACGCAATGTCTTTGAGCGGATGACCATTTGAATGAATTAGTACAAAGTTTTGTCAATTAAAAAAGAGACAGTGTTAATGGCAGGTTAAGCCCTAAGTGATCATATAGTATATCATTATTTCTTCACCTTCCCCGGATTTTTTTTAATGAAGTCGGCCCAGTCTGCTGCTTTTTTCCCGTTTACCCCCAAGGGTGAGTTTTGCTGGTAATGATGGCATACAGCAACCGCCAATGCATCTGTTGCATCGAAATGCCGCGGATCTTCAGTAAAAGTCAATATCTGCTGCAGCATTTTCATTACCTGCTCCTTGCCTGCATTACCATTACCCGTAACGGATTGTTTTACTTTCTTTGGCGAGTATTCTGTAACAACAAGTCCGTGGCGCATGGCGGCAGCAATGGCTACACCCTGTGCCCTGCCCAGTTTTAGCATACTTTGTACATTCTTACCAAAGAACGGCGCTTCAATGGCAAAATGATCGGGTTGGTAACGGGTGATCAGTCCGCTTACAGTATTAAAGATGAGCTGTAATTTTTTATAACTGTCTTTTACTTTACCCGGCTGCAGCACACCCATTTCCAGCAGTGACAGCTTATTCCCGTTTACTTCCACCAGGCCATAGCCCATGATGATGGTTCCGGGGTCAATGCCTAAAATGATGATTGGTTTTTTTTGCACCGCAGCAATAATTTTTTCTACCTTGATAATTAAAGTAACATTGTGTATTGAACAAAAGTATCAAAATATTCATCAAGTGGGTTGCAGGACCCATTTTAGCTGCATGGTTGTTTTATTCCTTATACCGGCAGGTAAAAGATCAACCCGATCTTGATACTGCAATTACCCTTATTAAACTGGCACCATTTGGACCAGCTGCCTGGAAGTTCTGGCTCGTTATCGGGCTGGTATTTGTAAACTGGGGATTGGAAGCAAGAAAATGGCAATTGCTCATAAAAGCCATACAGCCCATGGGTTTTATCCGCTCATTCAAAGCTGTTTTGTGCGGTGTAACTTTTTCGTTGAACCTTCCCAACCGTATGGGCGAATACGCGGGCAGGGTTCTTTTTGTAAATGAGGGAAACCGTTTACGATCAGTGTCCCTATCCGTTGCCGGTAGTATGGCACAACTGATCATTACCATGTTGATGGGTTGTTTTGGTTTGGCCTGGCTGGTGTTCACCAAATATGAAGCAGGTACAGTAATGGGGCTTTCAGCTTTTTGGCTAAAGATATTTTTATGCGGAAGTATTGCAGGAACCATGCTGATGATCCTGTTCTTTTTCAGGTTAAACTGGCTGGTACGCTTTGTTGAAAGACTGCCGTATGCCAAAAGAATTTCCAAATACATTGACGTACTGGAAACATTCGATGCGAAAATTTTGTTAAGGTTACTGTCCTTATCACTGCTCCGTTACCTTGTTTTCATTTTACAATACATCTTTATGCTGCAGATCATGCAGGTGGAGCAAAATTACTGGCAAAGTTTTTGGGTAGTTACCGTAATGTTTTGGATACTGGCCATTATTCCGTCAGTTGCTATCGCAGAGTTAGGCATCAGGGGTACGGTTGCAAAAACCCTTTTTGCCTACAGCAAAAACATGATCGGCGTGCTGGCAGTTACTTTCGGTATCTGGTTCATTAACTTGTTTATACCGGCATTAATTGGTAGTTTGTTAATTTTAGGATTCAAAATAAAGAAAGAAAAATGATACCCAACCCTAAGTTCAGCCTCTTATTGATAGGACTATGCTGCTTAAGTTTTAAACCCGGCTACGATGAACCCTGTGGCATAAGGAACACTGCTTTCCAAGATGGTGAGCAGGTGACGATGAAGGTTTATTACAGCACACTGGGCATGTACATTGGCGCAGGAGAAGCCAATTTCACGACTACGCTTGAACGCTTTAATGGTAAACCGGTCTATCATTGTATCGGCGATGGTAAATCCTATTCCTTTTTTGATAATTTCTTTAAAGTGCGGGACAGGTACGAAAGTTATATTGATACCGCCAACCTCCTGCCCTATAAATTCATCCGCAATGTGGATGAAGGTGGTTATAAGAAATACAATAATGTTACATTTAACCAGGGCGCCAATACAGCGGTAAGCACCAACGGGGTTTTTAAAGTGAGTAATTGTATCCAGGATGTTGTGAGTTCTGTATACTATGCACGCAATATTAATTTTGATAAATATCAAAAAGACGATAAGATACCTTTTGATATGTTCCTCGATGACGAAGTATACCATTTGTATATCCGTTATATGGGGAAAGAGAAGATAAAAACCCGTTACGGAAAATTCAATGCAATAAAGATCAAACCCCTCTTGATCAAAGGAACCATTTTTGAAGGAGGAGAGAAAATGGAAGCATGGATCAGTGATGACCCCAATCACCTTTTGCTTAGGGTAGAAAGTCCCATTGCAGTGGGCAGCATTAAAGTGGATATGATGGGATACAGGAACCTCCGCTACCCCTTAAGTTCCCTGCTCAGTATACGATAGGTGCTATTCACGAATTATGCAAATCAACTTTTTACAGGCTTCCGAAATTTTTACGAACTCATGGGCTACCCGATTCGTGTAATTCCTACCCCAGTTCACTTAAGTTAAAACTATCTTTTTGTCGTATCCCCCTTTCCGTTAGTTGAAGGTTACAGCATACTGTTAAAGGGTCATGTTCAAAAAAGAGCGTGTAATCTTTTTCAGCCGCTTCAGTGAGGAATGTCCGCTTTTCATTGAGCGTGGTGAGTGGGAACATGTCATAGGCCATCACATAGGGCAGGGGGATATGCGCCATCGAAGGCAGGAGGTCAGCCATATACACGATTGTTCTTCCCTTATAATTTATTTGCGGCAGCATCATTGACGCAGTATGGCCATTTACAAAACGCACCGAAATATTTTCCGTAAAAGGGATAACAGGTAATTGGGTGGCGTTAACCTCCTTTGGATGATCAATAAATTTCAATTGCCCGCTTTCCTGTATGGGCAGGATATTCTCTTTTAAAAAACTTGCCTTCTCCCTGTCATTAGGTGCTGTGGCCCATTTCCAGTGCTCTTCATTGCTCCAATACATGGCATTTTTAAAAGCAGGAATTAATTTTTCACCACCTCTTTTTATACTGCCGCCGCAATGGTCAAAATGAAGATGGGTTAAAAAAACATCGGTGATATCATCTTTTCCAAAACCATGTACTGCAAGGGATTTATCGATCGTATCATCACCATGCAGGTAATAATGACCAAAGAATTTTGCATCCTGTTTATCGCCCATGCCATTATCAACCAGGATGAGCCTGCCATTATCTTCTATCAATAAACAACGTAGCGCCCAGCTGCACATATTATTTTCATCAGCGGGATTAAGTTTGTTCCACATGCTTTTGGGTACTACGCCAAACATGGCGCCGCCGTCCAATTTAAAATAACCCGTGTTGATGGTATATAGATTCATCTTTTATTTTTAGCTGGCCAATCTCTTTTTAGCTGCGATGGTTATAAGCAGTAACAAAAGGCCAACAATGAAGAATGCCATTATTGCGAGTATACTGTTACGCATGCTTCCGGTCAGTTCTTCTAAAAAACCAAAAGTGAACATGCCGATCACGATCGCAACTTTTTCACTTACATCATAAAAACTAAAAAAAGAGGCGGTATCTTTTGTCTCGGGCATTAGTTTACTATAAGTGCTCCTGCTTAATGATTGTATGCCGCCCATCACCAGTCCCACTGCCGCACCCAATAAATAAAATTCTGTGGCTGTAGTCGTAAAATAAGCAGCAACACATATCAGTATCCATATCACGACAACAAAGGCCAGCACCTGCAGGTTACCGAATTTTTTTGCAAGGTTTGCCATTAAATAAGCGCCTGCAATGGCTACCAGCTGAATGATGAGGATTGTAATAATAAGCTGATCTGTTGGCAGGTTCAATTCTTTGGCACCGAATAATGCTGCCGCCAGCATTACAGTTTGCACGCCCATATTATAAAAGAAAAAAGCAGCAAGAAATCTTTTTAGTACCGGCATACTTTTCACCTGCGCCCATACTTTTTTTAATTCAATAAAGCCATTGGCAAATATGCTTTTATCGGGTCGGTGAGCAGAGGGCTCACCTTTAGGCAGCCTGTTGAAAGGGATCTGTGCCCAACCGATCCACCATAACCCCACCAATACAAATGACAGCCTTGCCGCCATGCCGCCGTCTTTCATTGTAAATACAAGTACCAGGCAAATGATCTGCAGCAGTACGCTGCCAATATATCCCAGTGTAAACCCTTTTGCGCTTACCATATCACTGTCTTCTGCTGCTGCTATCTCGGGCAGGTATGAATTGTAAAATACAAGACTGCTCCAAAAACCGATACAGGCAATCACTATACAGAGGATACCAACACCCATTGAATCTTTCCCGGTAAAAAAGAACAAGCAACTGCAGGCAATGCTTCCGATAGTGCAGAAAAATCGCATGAAATTTTTCTTATTGCCTTTATAATCTGCGATAGAGGATAATATCGGTATCAATATGGCTACAATTAAGATAGCCGTGGCAATAGCATAATTGTAGAGGGCCGTGTTCACAAATTTTCTTCCTAAAAAAATAACGGTATCGTCGCCGTTCACTTTTGTTACCGCTTCATAGTAAGCAGGAAATATGGTGGAAGTAATGACAAGGTTATACACTGAATTGGCCCAGTCGTACATAGCCCAGCCGTTGATGACTTTCTTGGAAGCTGTTTGCATAGTTGTTATAAATGAAAATGCTATATTAAAATTTAACCGTCACTCTTTTAAATGCTATCTTGAAGGTGTTATTTCTGCT
>JAYWAN010000136.1:0-12030 GCA_043782405.1 Chitinophagaceae bacterium | reverse complement strand
GCAAATACGTTTGATGCTTGCTCCCGCCATCAGTGCATCCTTGATACGGAATATCCTGTCCCACTTGGGTATCTTAATATATTCTATCAACTCATCGGCCTTCATCATACTCTTGCCGTAATAACCCAGTCCAACTGCTTCATTTTCCAAACTCTGACATGCTTTTTGCACCGCTTCCGCAAAGCTTCTGCCAATGCCCATTACTTCACCAACACTTTTCATCTGGAAACCTAGCGTGTCTTTTGCACCTTTGAATTTATCAAAATTCCAGCGGGGTATTTTCACGATCACATAATCGAGTGCGGGTTCAAAATATGCCGAAGTGGATTGTGTGATCTGGTTTTTTAATTCATCCAGGTTATAACCAATGGCAAGTTTTGCTGCAATTTTTGCAATAGGATAACCCGTAGCCTTACTCGCTAATGCAGAAGAGCGGCTAACCCTTGGGTTTATTTCTACCACGACAATTTCTTCTGTTTGCGGGTTAAGTGCAAACTGCACATTACAGCCACCTGCAAAATTGCCCAGGTTGCGCATCATGCTGATGGCCGTATTGCGCATCAGCTGGTACGCAGTATCGCTCAACGTCATCACCGGTGCCACGGTTATCGAATCGCCGGTATGCACACCCATGGGATCAAAATTCTCCACCCCACAAATGATCACCACATTGTCATTATTATCACGCAGCAATTCCAACTCAAATTCCTTCCAGCCCAGCACCGCTTTTTCTACCAGCACTTCATGAATCGGGCTTGCGATCAAACCGCTGTTCAATGCTTCATCCAGTTCATCTTTGGTAAATACAATGCTTCCTCCCGTTCCACCCAAAGTGAATGAAGGCCTTATCACCAATGGAAAACCGATCTCCTGTGCAAATTCTTTTCCTTCCAAAAAACTATTGGCTGTTTTTGCAGGGCACACCGGTATTCCCATTTCGATCATCCAGTTGCGGAACTTTTCCCTGTCCTCTGCTTTATCAATGGCTTTAATATCCACACCTATCAGGCGTACATTATATTTTTCCCAAACACCCAGTTCATCCGCTTCTTTACAAAGATTGAGGGCTGTTTGTCCGCCCATGGTTGGCAACACCGCATCAATTTTATTTTCTTCCAGGATCTGTTCAATACTTTCAACAGTTAAAGGAAGCAGGTAAACACGGTCGGCCATCATCGGATCGGTCATTATGGTGGCGGGGTTGCTGTTGATAAGCACTACTTTCACTCCCTCTTCCCTCAGGCTGCGTGCGGCTTGTGTGCCGCTGTAATCAAATTCGCAGGCCTGGCCGATAATAATGGGACCCGAGCCGATAATTAATACTGATTGAATGGAATTGTCTTTTGGCATATTTGATTGCCGTAGATAGGCGTGCAAAAGTAATTGTAATTACGCTAAATAAAAAGTTGGATTGGTTTAAATCGCTGATCAGTTTAAATCACATCATTTCTTTGTGCCTTGGCCTTCGTGGGGATTAAGCCACGCTCATGCCTAAACATTTTTCACTGGCAAATACCCCTTAGATTTGTGAAAAGAAACTATCCCATAAAATAATGAGCATTCGTAAAGAGATCCTGGTTTTAACTGCACTGGTAAGCGCGGGTATTTTTTCAAGCGCACAAATTTTACCGGTTCCGGCTTACCCCAGGGGATATTTTCAATGGCCCCTTACCTTAAAACCTGCACTGGTAGCCAATTTTGGAGAACTGCGTCCCAACCATTACCATATGGGTCTTGATTGCAGGACAGATCAAAAACAAAACCAGGTGGTAATGGCAGCCGCCGAAGGGTATATTGCCAAAGTTAAAATAGAACCCTTTGGTTTTGGCAGGTGCATTTATATCAATCATCCCAATGGGCTCACCACTGTATATGCACATTTGAATGATTTTAATCCAGGGCTGGAAAAATATGTAACCGCACAGCAATACAGCCTCAAAAGCTGGAAGGTTTTTTTAGATATCCCTGCTAATTTATTCCCGGTAACCAGGGGACAATTCATTGCATTCAGCGGTACAACGGGTGGTTCGGAAGGGCCGCACCTGCATTTCGAGATCAGGGAAACCAACACAGATAAGGTTTTAAATCCGCTGTTGTTTGATCTTCCCATTACAGATAATATTGCACCCGATATCATCAAACTCGCCCTATACGACCGCGGCATCAGCACTTATGAACAAAGCCCGCAGTTATATGCATTGAAAAAAATTAATGGCGTGTATACGTCATTACCCGCATTATTGATGATCAATGCGAATAAAATAAGTTTTGGAATAACTTCTTTTGACCGGTACACAGGGTCAACCAACCGCAACGGCATCTTCCAGGCTTTGTTGTATGATAATGAAGTACCGGTTGTTGGCTTTCAGATGAACAGTATAAGCTATGACGAGACAAGGTACCTGAATGCGCATATCGATTACAAACTGCGCAGTAGTGGTGGGCCATTTGTGCAACACCTCTCGAGGTTACCCGGTTATACAAATGGTATTTACAAAGTAATTAATGGCGATGGTGTCATCGATATCACTGGTGACAGTGTACATAAAATAAAAATTGAAGTGAAAGACGCCAATGGAAATACATCATTGGTACAATTTGATATTAAGCGAAACACAGCCCTTCCTAAAAAAACAAACACAGCAGTTTTATCTGCCTCGCAGCAAAAAGAGTTTTATCCCGGTTTGGTAAATGTGTTTGAAAACAAGAACATGGGTTTTTATCTTCCCGAAAAATGTTTGTACGATTCGTTCCGGTTCCAGTACAAAGAAATAATTCCTGCCACGGGCAATACCATCTACCAGGTACACAATAACAGTGTTCCGCTCCAGATCGGTTTCCCTTTAAAAATGAAAGGCAATATCCCCGCTGCACTGAAAGATAAAGCAGTGATAGAGCGCTCCTGGAATACCAAAACGGATTTTGCAAAAGCAATACCGGTAACGGTTTCAAATGAAGACTGGTATGTGGCCAGTTTCAGGGAGTTTGGAAATTTTCAGTTGGAGGTTGATACCATTCCGCCCGTCATCAGCCCTATTGGTTTTACAGAAGGGATGAATATGGCCAAACAAAAACGGCTGGCATTTGTTGTTACTGATAACTCAGGGGAAGTGAAAAATTTTACCGCAACACTGGATGGCAAATGGCTTCGTTTCAGTAACGACAAGGGCCGCACATTTATTTACAATTTTGATGAAATGTGCCCGGCAGGACAACATGAATTGATCATCAGTGCCGAAGACCTGGTAGGGAATAAAACAGAAAGGACTTATCATTTTACTAGGTAGGGAAAATAGTCAATAAGGTTTACACAGGGATATTCAATCTGAAAAATCAACCTTATTAACGCTTTTAACCTGTTAACTAATCACAAAATACAAATGACATCACTCATCGAAGGCGCCAAAGCCCCTGCATTTAAAAGCAAAGACCAAAATGGTAACCCTGTTTCTTTAGCAGACTACAAGGGTAAAAAAATTGTCTTGTATTTCTATCCTGAAGACGATACCCCCACCTGTACCATACAGGCCTGTAACCTGCGGGATAATATTAGCCTGCTGAAAAAAAATGGCTTCGTGGTATTGGGTGTTAGTCCGGATGAAGAAAAAAAACATAAAAAATTTGAAAGTAAATACAACTTGCCCTTTACGTTAGTAGCCGACCCCACACATGCCATCATTGATAAATATGGTGTATGGGGAGAAAAACAATTGTACGGACGGACTTATATGGGCCTGCACCGCACCACATTTTTAATTGATGAAAAAGGCGTTATCCGTAAAATATTCCTGAAGCCAAAAAGTAAACAACACACCGAAGAGATATTGAAGGCCTGGAAAGAGATGTGATTGCAAAACCAGGATCCTTAACTCAGCTACAGATCAATCATCTTATTTACAGGATAGATATGTCTGCCGAATAATTAAAGCACCCATTCTATTGCCCCAAAATCAAATTGTCTTTCTATTGTATCTGTTGTAATTAATTGTCCTTTGCTGTTAACTTCATTTACCAGGGTTTCAAATACCATGTTCTCTCTTTTCAATTTCACTTTTTCATTCCGCTTGTATAAATGCTGATTATATTCTTCCATTGTTTTTTCGAAAATGGTTGGGTTCAATGCATCCACCCTTTTCATCAGTATTGCATAAAGTTCTTTTGCCAATTCGGGGGGATCAAATTCGTTACCGGTAATCTGCTTAAGGGAGACAGGGTTTTTCAGGCCTTCATTAAATTGTACCTGGTTAATATTAAATCCCATGCCCACCACGGCATATTTCCATCTGTCGCCATGAAATATATTTTCGATAAGGATTCCCCCTGCCTTTCTGTCACGCCAGTAAATATCATTGGGCCATTTTATTCTTGTTTCACTTGCGGCATAAACAGAAAAAAACTCAAAACAGGCCAGGGCTACTGTGGCACTCAGGTAAAATTGTTGCGAAACTTTCAACTGCCCGGGCTGTAAAACCACGCTCAGTGCAATGTTTTTCCCGGGCTCTGCTTCCCAGTTATTACCCCTTTGCCCTTTGCCGCCGGTTTGTTCGTGGGCAAACCAGGCCATGCCGTTACTCGCCATTCCTGCATGCGCCTGCGCCATGGCATAGTTGTTGGTACTATCCACCCTGTCTAACACTTTAAAAAAGGGGACTTCGGGCATAATCATCCAAATGGTAAAGAAGTATTACTTTTGTCAGTGCCTGCAAGCTACAAGCTACGCAGTAAAAAACAATAAAAACATAAGCAGATTTGAACAACCTGAACGTATTAAATACCCGGAAAAAAAGCAGTGTAGTCCGATTAACGAGAAACAGTAAAATTTTCAAAACGATCATTCATGCCATACTGGAGAAAAAGGGCGAGCATATTGTAAGCCTTGATCTTCGGAAAATACCTGAAGCCGTGGCTGATTTTTTTATCATCTGCCAGGCCGGTAATACCACCCAGTTAAGGGCCATTGCCGATTATGTGGAAACAGATGTTAAAGAAAAATGCCTCGAAACTGCGTATAAGCATGAGGGTAGGCAGGCACAGCAATGGATTTTGATAGACTACGTAAATGTGGTAGTGCACATCATGATGCCGGAGCCAAGAAAATTTTACCAGCTGGAGGAAATGTGGAGTGATGCCCCTATGCTGGAACACAGGGATTGAGCAAGTACATAATTTTTTATGGCAGTTAAAATAATAATCAAATATAATCGTCTACCGTTAATAGTAGTTTACTGATAACACAGACAAGTACCCAAAATAATAGGTAAGAATAATATGAATCAACAAGACCCCAGCAGGAAATTTAATCCTGATAACATACCCCCAAAAGGAGAAGACCCGCAAAAGAAAAAAAGCAGGTTCAATATTTACTGGATCTATGGAATACTGTTTATAGGTATCATAGGATGGAACCTTATTCGTACCGTAGGAAGTGCCGGTGTGGAAACCGACCAGCAAAAGTTTTACGAAATGGTAAAACAAGGCGACGTTGAAAAAGTGAAGACTATCAGGAATAAAAAGATCGTACGCATCTTTTTAAGCAAGGATAGCCTGGTGAATAAAGCTGCACTTTACAGGTCATGGTTGAATGATAAGGTGGATGATAAAAAATATGACGCAGCGTTAAAAGCCGATAAGCCACAACTTTATTTCAGTATTGTTGATGACAAGACCTTTGCTACGCAAATGGGTGAATTTTATAAAAAGAACCCTACGCTTAAAGAAGTGGCTGACCAACCCGATGATGAAGGGGAATTATTTGGCCAGATCATCAGTACGCTATTACCCATTTTATTGATTGGCTTATTGTTCATCATGATGATGCGCAAGGTAGGCGGGCCAGGCGGTGGCGGTGGCCCCGGCGGAATTTTTAATATTGGCAAATCAAAAGCTACTTTATTCGACAAAGGCACGAGGGTAAATATCAATTTTGGCGACGTAGCCGGTCTTGATGAAGCAAAAGTGGAAGTGATGGAGATCGTGGATTTTTTAAAGAATCCCAAAAAATATACCGCACTCGGTGGAAAAATCCCAAAGGGTGCCTTACTGGTAGGACCTCCCGGTACCGGTAAAACGCTTTTAGCAAAAGCCGTTGCAGGTGAAGCACAGGTTCCTTTTTTCAGCCTTAGCGGAAGCGATTTTGTGGAAATGTTCGTAGGTGTTGGTGCCAGCCGTGTTAGGGATCTGTTCAAACAGGCAAGGGAAAAAGCGCCTTGTATAATTTTCATTGATGAGATTGATGCCATCGGCCGTGCAAGAGGAAAGAATATGATGATGAGTAACGATGAAAGGGAAAATACCCTCAATCAATTACTGGTAGAGATGGATGGTTTTGGTACCGACCTTGGTATCATCATCCTTGCCGCCACCAATCGCCCCGATGTGCTCGACAGCGCTTTATTGCGCCCGGGCCGATTCGACAGGCAGATATCCATTGATCGCCCTGACCTTGTTGGCCGGGAAGCGATCTTTAAAGTGCACCTTCAGCCCATAAAAATTTCGCAAACATTAGACATTCATAAACTGGCCGAACAAACACCGGGGTTTGCCGGTGCCGATATCGCCAACGTTTGTAATGAAGCTGCACTCATCGCCGCCCGCAAGGGAAAAGATGCTGTGGACATGAGTGATTTCCAGGATGCCATTGACCGTGTTATCGGCGGGCTGGAAAAAAAGAATAAGATCATTTCTCCCGAAGAAAAAGAGATCATCGCTTATCATGAAGCAGGGCACGCCATCTGCGGCTGGTACCTCGAGCACGCCTACCCGTTATTAAAAGTTACCGTAGTGCCAAGGGGAACTGCAGCACTGGGCTATGCGCAATACACACCCAAAGAACAATACCTGTACAACACCGACCAGTTAATGGACCAGATCTGTATGACCCTGGGCGGAAGAGCAAGTGAAGACATTTTCTTTGGCAAGATAAGCACCGGCGCCAGTAACGACCTGCAACAGATCACCAAGATCGCTTACAGCATGATCACTGTTTATGGCATGAATGATAAAGTAGGTAATATCAGTTATTACGATCCTAACCAGGAGAATGTTTTTACCAAACCCTTCAGTGAAGAGACGGGTAAAATGATCGATGAAGAAGTGCGTAAACTCATTGAGAAGGCTTACGTGATAACCAAGAAGTTACTTACCGAGAAAAAAGATGATGTAGAAAAATTAGCAAAGGAATTATTAAAAAAAGAAGTCTTATTCAAGAGCGATGTGGAAGCATTGATAGGTAAAAGGCCTTACGAAGAAAAAAAATCACTTGATATCATTGATCCAAAAGATGAAGTGAGTGAAGCACCCGATACAGGAATACCGGATGAATTAAAAACTCCGCCTATAATATAAAAGTATATGGCAACATCTCCGGCTAAAGAAAATATTTTAAAAAAAATAAGGCAGGCACTGAGTAACCCGGTGCCTTTGCCTTTTCCGCAAAGCGAAGGAGTGAACTCCGTTTTTCAACCGTCATCAGATGACCTGGAAGTGATCTTTGCACAACATTTCACGCAGCTGTTGGGTAAATTTGCTTTTTGCATAGACGAAAATGACATGGTGCAGCAGCTGCAGCAACTCATCACCAAGAGGGAATGGACAAAGATCTATTGCAATGAACCAAAATGGAATGAAGCGTTCAGCAATACCATCAACCTTCCCGGCTGTGATGCATCAATTACCGGTTGCGAACACCTAGTTGCCCGTACCGGCACCATCGTTATGAGTACTGCACAGCAAAGTGGCCGCACCGTTAGCGTGTATGCACCTGTTCATATTTGCATCGCTTATACCAGCCAGCTGGTATATGATATAAAAGACGCCCTTCAGTCGTTAAAAGAAAAATATGCAGGCAATATCCCTTCGCTCATCAGTTTTGCCACCGGCCCAAGCCGCACTGCTGATATTGAAAAAACACTGGTAACCGGTGTTCACGGGCCAAAAGAAGTGTATTGCTTCCTCGTAGAAGCATAATTGCATTTTTCCAAGTACCTTTATTGCCAAATGAATAACGAGATCTACCAGCTTTTTGTATATGGCTCCCTGCGCAGCGGGTTCCGCAACCCTGTATACGAATACCTCACCAGGTATTTTCATTTATTGGGCGAAGCCGTTGTAAAAGGTAAGCTTTATGATAAGGGCGACTACCCGGTTGCCGCCGCAACTACTGAGGAAAAATTTATTTCCGGCGAATTATATGCGGTCAATAATCCTGCAGAATTTTCCTGGGCCATTGCACAACTCGACGATTATGAAGGATTGAATGTGGAAGAAGATGAACAACCGCTATACAAACGTGAAGCCGTAACCGCCCACCAGGATGGCCAACCTGTCCAGGCCTGGATCTACTGGTTCAATGGTAATATCAGCGGCCTTCCCGAAATTGCTTCAGGCGACCTATTGCTGTACCTGCAACAAAAAAATAAACGATAAGTGCAATGGAAGTAGCGGATAATAAAAAAATATACTTCCTTTCCGATTTTCATCTCGGTGCACCTAATGCTGCGGATAGCCTTCTCCGTGAAAAAAAAATCATTAAATTTTTAGACGAAATAAAAACAGACGCTGCAGAGATATTTATTGTAGGCGACCTTTTCGATTTTTGGTATGAATACAAAAAAGTTGTGCCCAAGGGTTATGTACGTATCCTGGGCAAACTCGCCGAAATAACTGATACCGGGATCCCCATTCATTTTTTTGTAGGCAACCACGATATGTGGATGAGGGATTATTTTCAAAAAGAACTCAACATCCCCGTTTATTTTGAACCCTCTCCTTTTGAATTCAACAATAAAAAAATTTTAGTAGGCCACGGTGATGGGCTTGGCCCGGGCGATCGTGGATATAAATTCATTAAAAAAGTATTCCGCAACAGGGTATCCAAATGGTTCTTCGGTATCCTGCCCCCCTCTATTGGCATGGGTATTGCTCATTACTTCAGCAGAAAAAGCAGGGCACAAACGGGGCAAACTGATGAAAAATTCCTTGGAGAAGATAAAGAATGGCTGATCGTTTACTGCAAAGAAGCGCTGCAAAAAGAACATTACGATTACCTGATCTTTGGACACCGGCATTTACCAATCGATTTTAAACTAAATGAACAAAGCAGGTATATCAATTTAGGCGACTGGATAAAATACTTTAGTTATGCAGTTTTTGATGGGCAGCACCTTTACTTAAAATATTATACCGTACAGGATACATGAATATAAAAAGCAGTATACCGACATTAGTTATTTTATGCTTCTGTGCCCTCTTGGTTCATCCTTCAGCTGCACAAACTGATTCGACTTTCGGGTTCATTAAAACCATTAAAGGAAATTTCTCTTCTTTCAATGTAGATAACCTCGATAATATTTATCTCATCACCAATACCAATCAACTCAAAAAAATCAACAGCAAAGGCGACTCGATTGGTGTTTTCAATGATGTTAAGCGTTTTGGAAACCCTTCTTCAATAGATGTTACCAACCCCCTGAAAGTATTACTGTATTACAAGAATTTTTCCACAGTAGTGATACTCGACAGGATGTTGAATATCCGCAACACCATCAACTTCCGCAAACAAAATATTTTTTTGGTAAAAACCATTGCCAGCTCATACGATAATAATATCTGGCTTTTTGATGAAGCCGATTATAAACTGAAAAAGATCGACAAAGAAGGGGATCAGTTACAGGAAACAACAGGCTGGAGAATATTATTCGATACTGTTCCTTCTCCAACACAATTGATAGACAGGGATAATTATGTTTACCTCTATGACCCCGAAAAAGGGTTTTACATCTTTGATTATTACGGCGGCTTTAAGAACAGGCTCGCTTTTTTAAACTGGACCAATGTAGAAGTGTCGGGGAAGAATATGTATGGTTTCAGCAATAATATCCTATACACTTACCAGTTGAATTCCCTTACGCTTAAAGAATATAAACTTCCCGCCTTCTTTGGTGAATACACCGGTATAAAAGCGATGAACGGTAAATTATACCTGCTGAAGAATAACGGGGTGGATATTTACCAGTTGAAGTAAGGTGAATGGTAAATACCATTCGGATTTAAAAGAGCCCACGTATTGGTTATTCACCATTGGCCATTCAACGCTTTATTGTAATTTTATTAAATGGATTTCTTCAACACGATTTATTTCGACAACAGTGTCAAAAGCTACTGTATAGTTGGCGGTACCATCTTGCTGATGCTCATTTTAAAAAGATTCGTCTCCCGCTATATTGCATCTGTTTTATTCCGCATCACCCACCGCATCTGGAAAAATGTGGAGCAAAAGAGTTTTGTCGACCTGGTGGTAGAGCCGCTGGAATGGTTCCTCCTTATCCTGATCGCTGTTTTCTCTATTGACAAATTGAATTTTCCAACAGCATGGGAATATAAGATCTACGGGCATGGCACAGATGAAATACTAAGCAAACTTGGCATAGGCATTATCATCATTTCGTTTACCTGGCTCCTGTTAAGGATGATTGATTTTATTGCACTGGTACTGGAACAAAAAGCATCCCGTACCGATGATAAAAACAAAGACCAGTTGGTTGTTTTCTTCCGTGATTTTTTGAAAGTGATCATCGCCACAGCCGGCCTGCTCATGCTTATCAAAGCCTGCTTTAACCAGCATATCGGGAATTTGCTCACCAGCCTTAGTATTGTAGGTGCCGTACTGGCATTGGCTGCAAAAGAGAGCCTGGAAAATCTCATTGCCTCTTTTATTATTTTTTTTGACAAACCTTTTACAGCTGGCGACACATTAAAAGTAAATACCGTAACAGGTACGGTTGAACGCATTGGTTTAAGAAGTACCAGGATACGAACGGCCGATAAGACCCTGGTTACAGTCCCCAATAAACAACTGGTGGATAGTGCGGTAGACAACTGGAGCATGCGCACGCAACGCAGGGCCGAGATCAAGCTGGAACTTTCTCCAAACACTGCCATCGCTACTGCTACCGGGTTTATTGCAGCAGTAAAAAACCTATTGCTTAACAAAAAGGAAGACATCAGCAGTTCATCTGTTCATTTAACAGAGCTGAATAAGAACGGGCTATTGATCATCATCGAATATTTTACACAACCCATATTATTGGAAGCATTCAATACTATTAAAGAAGAAATAAATATTGACCTGAAGAAAATAATGGAAGAACAGCAACTAACAATGGCCGCTACCACCAATACTGTTACTATTATTAATGAACCCAGAGAAGAATAAGAATATTATTCCTTTTCTATCGTGGTACTATCCGTAAATTTTAAATGGCTATTGGGAATATCACTTTCTGTTAGTGCTTTAATTGATCGGTAGGCAGCAAAGGTTTTATCGGGCAGCGGGCCGCCTTCTCCTTCCTGTTTTATGGAAGTAATTGTTCCCCTGATAAAATCTCCCTTCTCATTCACAAATATTTTCAATAAGGGGGCAATGCCGCTTACACCTTCCAGGTTAAACATCCCATAAGTGCAAAAATTTCCAAGGCTGTAGGCAATAAATTTATTTTTATATCCCTCCATCGCCCTCGCAACATGCGGGCCGTGGCCAATAACGATATCGGCACCCGCATCGATCATACTATGCGCAAATTCATAAACATTGCCCCGGTTCTGCCCCATAAATATTTCTGTATGCTTAGTTACATGCGTTGCGCTTTTCCCTTCAGCACCGGCATGAAAGGACACCAACACAATATCACATTGCTGTTTTAAAATTTTTACACTTGCAATAGCGGCTGCATAATCATTCAATTGCATACATCCTTTGTGCGGGGCAAATGCCGCCATCCCTATTTTAAGGTTACGTACCGTAATAATTGTAGTGGGATAATTTTCCAGTCCCGCAAAATGCAGCGGCAAGGCTTTAAACGTGGCAATGGTGCTTCTCATCCCTTCCTCGCCAAAATCTGCCACATGGTTATTGGCCACACTCAGCAGGTCGAAGCCATTGTCAACAAAATACCGGGCATAACGCCGGGGTTCCCTGAAACAAAAAACATTTGCACCGGCGCCCTTAGATACTCCTCCTCCATCTAAAAAAAC
>JAYWAN010000135.1:0-4568 GCA_043782405.1 Chitinophagaceae bacterium | reverse complement strand
TGGCGTGTGTGGGGCGAACGCTACGATTATTTTGCAACGCCAAATGATGCGTTGATATTTTATGATGAGTTGATTTACTCTATCTTAAACCAGGCATGTGTACCAAACAGTCCGCAGTGGTTTAATACCGGTTTGCACGAAGTATATGGCATTACCGGCAAACCACAAGGGCATTATTATGTAGATGCAAAGGACGGCCAGTTAAAAAAATCGGCCAATGCTTACGAGCGCCCTCAACCGCATGCCTGCTTTATATTAAGTGTGAATGATGACCTGGTTAACGAAGGCGGCATCATGGATCTTTGGGTACGTGAAGCAAGAATTTTTAAATATGGAAGTGGTGTGGGTACCAACTTCAGCAGCATACGCGGCGAAGGAGAAAAATTAAGTGGCGGCGGTACATCAAGCGGCCTCATGAGTTTTTTAAAGATAGGCGACCGTGCAGCCGGTGCCATTAAAAGCGGCGGTACCACAAGAAGGGCAGCCAAAATGGTTTGCCTTGATATCGACCACCCCGAAATCGTTGATTTCATTAACTGGAAAGTGGGAGAAGAAGATAAAGTTGCCGCATTGATCGCTGCTGGTTATCCAAGCGATTATGAAGGTGAAGCTTACCGCACGGTTAGCGGGCAAAACAGTAACAACTCTGTTCGCATCTCCAATGATTTCTTCAAAGTATTGGATGAAGACGGCGATTGGGAACTGAAAGCAAGAAGCGATGGCAGAACAATGAAGAAAGTAAGGGCAAAGGAATTGTGGAATAAGATTAATTATGCCGCGTGGCGTTGTGCCGATCCCGGAACACAATATGATACTACCATTAATGAATGGCATACCTGCCCCGAAGGCGGCCCTATACGAGCGTCTAACCCATGCAGTGAGTACATGTTCCTCGATAACACGGCCTGTAACCTGGCCAGTGTTAACCTGCGCAGGTTCTTTGATGAAGCCACCAACACGGTTGATATAAACGGATTTGAATACACCTGCAGGTTATGGACCGTGGTGCTGGAAATATCTGTTTTGATGGCACAATTCCCTTCTAAAGAAGTGGCACAGCTTTCTTATGATTACCGTACATTAGGATTGGGTTATGCAAATCTTGGTTCAATGCTGATGGTAAGCGGTATTGCTTACGATAGCGAAGAAGCAAGGGGCATTGCAGGCGCCATTACAGCTATCATGACCGGGGTGTCTTATAAAACTTCAGCCGAACTGGCCGGTTTCCTTGGCACTTTTGATAAGTATGAAGAAAACAAAACCCACATGCTTCGTGTGATGCGCAATCACCGTGCGGCTGCATACGATGCAGCAGATGTCTATGAAGGCATTGAAATAAAACCACAGGGCATCAATGCAAAGTATTGTCCCGATTATTTATTGAAAGCAGCTACCAAAGCATGGGATGATGCTGTGCAGTTAGGCGAAAAATATGGCTACCGTAATGCACAAACAACCGTGATCGCACCAACCGGTACTATCGGTTTGGTGATGGATTGCGACACTACCGGTGTTGAACCCGATTTTGCACTGGTTAAATTCAAGAAATTAAGCGGCGGCGGTTACTTTAAAATAATCAATCAAAGTGTGCCGCAGGCTTTGCGCAATTTAAAATACAGCGAACCCGAAATTCAAGAGATCGTTAATTATGCCAAGGGTCATGCTTCATTAGAGAAGTCGCCTTTCATCAACAGGCAAACATTAATGGAAAAGGGGTTTACCAGTGAAGACATTGAAAAACTGAATGCAGTCTTAGGTGCCGCTTTTGAAATTGGTTTTGTCTTCAATGTGTATACGTTGGGAGAAACCTGTCTCGAACGCCTTGGATTCAGGCCCGAGCAGTACAATGATTTTGGCTGGAATATACTGGAAGCCTTGGGATTCAGCGATGAAGAAATTGATGCTGCCAATGTTTATATATGTGGTACCATGACCGTGGAAGGGGCGCCTTACCTTAAAGATGAACACCTTCCTGTTTTTGATTGTGCCAACAAATGCGGACAGATAGGCGAACGCTATATCCATGCACATGGCCATATACGCATGATGGGTGCGGCACAGCCTTTCTTAAGCGGTGCCATCAGTAAGACCATCAACCTGCCCAATGAAGCAACTGAAACAGATATTGCAGATGCCTACCGTATGAGCTGGGAACTGGGATTAAAAGCGTGTGCGCTGTACCGTGATGGGTCTAAATTATCACAGCCTTTAAGCAATAAGAGTGATAAGAAAAAGAAACTGGATGATACCATCAGCGAAGTAAATGCAGAAGCCATGGCCGCAGAGATATCTACCATGGTGGATATGGGTAAACTCACTATTGATGACCTGCTCGATGAAATGAACAAACGGGTACAAAGCAGTGCAGATACTTCCTTAAAACGCCAGTTGGCGATGATCGTTGAACGCAGGGCATTACCCGCCAAACGCCGCGGTTTTACACAGAAGGCAAAAATAAACGGCCAGGCATTATTCCTCCGTACAGGCGAATACAATGACGGCACACTGGGAGAAATATTCATCGACATGGCCAAAGAAGGCGCTACCATGCGTAGTATGCTTAACTGTTTTGCCATTGCCATTTCAATAGGCTTACAATATGGTGTGCCATTGGAAGAATATGTAGAAAAATTTGTGTTCACCCGCTTTGAACCCTGCGGTATGGTAGAGCATCCCAATATCAAATCAACCACTTCTATTATTGACTTCATGTTCCGTTCACTGGCGTATGAGTATTTAGGAAGGAATGACCTCGTTCATGTATTGGACAAACCCGAAGTACAGAACCAGGGCAGCGAAGAATGGGATCATTCAACACCCACTATCGGGGAACGTACACCGGAATTAAGTGAGGTAAGGGTGGTAGGCACCCCTGTAACACAACCGGTAAAAGCACAACACCGTACGGCACATGTAAACAAACCCGCTGCAAACGGAATGGATGCGGTGAATGCTGCAGCCAAAAGTATGCAGAGTGATGCCCCGGCCTGTAATACCTGCGGGCATATAACGGTACGCAGCGGCACCTGTTACAAATGTTTGAACTGCGGCAACAGTATGGGATGCAGTTAACCGGTTTAAATAAGCACAAGCAAATAAACAACGCCACTCATTTGGGTGGCGTTGTTGTAGAAACTTCTTTTACCTTAAAAAAATTCCCCGCTATAGGGTATTGTGGTTAATTATTGTCCGGCCCATTTCTGATTAAAATTTATTAGGAATGCAAACAATTTTTTTATTACTTTAAATATAGAAGTGCTTATCCTGTATCCATATCTAACCACCATTATCAAGTATCTGTTATCTTTGTTACATGACCTCTCAATTCTTCACTTACAATAAAGGCAAAGTCATCCAGGCGTTACGTTATCATTTTATTACCCGTAAGGAAATTAAAATAATGATGATACTGGTGAATGTTTTTGCGATCGTATCTGCTGCCTTCTTTTTTTTCAGAAAAATATCACCACTTGCTTTTTTGATCAGTTCGGTACTGTGGTTTGCATTGATGATCACATTTTGGTTTTTATTGCCCTATATGATCTATAGAAGAGCTGCTACATTCAAAGACCGCTTCAGGGCCATCTTATCCGATACTGAATTCAGGATCGAAAATGAAAGAGGAGGCAGGTCATGGGCCTGGGGCGAATTCAGTACCTGGATGGAAAGTCCGTACTTTTTTCACCTGTATTTCAACAGCCGTTCATTCTTTATTGTACCTAAAGATGCATTTGAAGGAGATGATGTGCACGGGGCAAGGAAGATATTGAAAGCAAAAATTGGCTGATCACTTAAAATGATTGGCAGCGGGAAAATTCTTATAGCTTCTTTTCCATCACAAAATGCGGGATGGTCACTTCAATAAACTCATCACCCGCTACCTTATAACCCAGCTTTTCATAAAAACCCAGGGCTGTTTTACGGGCATGCATGATTAGTTTTTTATAGCCTTTGTCACGGGCCACCAGTTCTGCAAAACTCATCATACTGGCACCGATACCCTTGCCCTGTAAATTATTCTGCACAGCCATTTGCCGCAGTTTAAGACACTTATTATCAACCTTTGTAAGCAGGCAACAAGCCAGCATTTCATCATCATCAAAAGCACCTATCAGGATATCTTCTTTCTCCCTGGCCAGTTCTTCCGGGGTATAGGAAAGTCCCAGCGGCTTGCGCAATATCTCGCTGCGCAGCTTCACCATTTGCTGGTATTCCTTAGTGCCGTGGTCTATTTGTTTTAAGGCCATAACTGATCGTTTTAAAAAAGAATGTGATGTTTTTGCAGGGGAAGGACTAACAATATACAATTTTTTTGAAAAATGACTGATATAAATCAACTTTTAAGGCAACAAGGATGGATTTTAAAAATAACTGATTAATTTAATAACAATAAGAGTAATATTTCTCCCCAAAACCCATAATTTTCCGCCCATTTATATTTCTTTGTTTTTATTGCAAAAAGTATATTTTTGCAACCAATACAAACTAAATTTTACTACCATGTCAGACATTGCAACAAGAGTAAAGAAAATAATTGTTGACAAATTAGGTGTTGATGAAGCAGAGGT
>JAYWAN010000134.1:0-4569 GCA_043782405.1 Chitinophagaceae bacterium | reverse complement strand
GAAAACGCAGGACTTACTTTTTTGATGTAAGAGAAACCCGTGGCAATGATTTTTACCTTACCATCACAGAGAGCCGTAAACGCTTTGACTCTGATGGGTACGACAGGCATAAGATATTCCTGTACAAAGAAGACTTCAACAAATTCATCAAAGGATTGGGTGAGGCTATTGATTATGTTAAAACAGAATTAATGCCTGACTTTGATTTTGATGCCTTTAACCACGATACACCCTATGAAGGTGAAGATGGACAGGGGCATCACCCCAATGCCGAAACCCCGGCCACTACCATCACTGATGTGGCTGCTGAAACAGTTGTTGAAAAAATCGAGCCGGTTACTACAACCACCGAGGCTCCCGTTGCATTAGCGAATGAGGCACCGGTTGACAATGGCAGTACCGAAGAGGTAGACAAGTGGTAATTATATAATATCAGAACTAATTGCTTTGATCCTCCCAAACGGGAGGATTTTTTTTTGCCATAAAAATTGCAGGAATAAAAGGCCCGGTATTTGTATTTGGTATAAAGGTGATAAATTTATAAAAACAATCCATGCTAAAAATATTGCTCGGCATACTGTTAAGCGGATCGATGACCGGCTCTTTTGCCCAAAAAAACTGCAGCATAAAAAAAGCCTTTGCTTTTTACACAGTAAGTGTGCCGGGAATGATCAGGAAAGATGATAACGGCAATGAAGTGCGGCCAACGCCGTCTGTTGAAAGGACCATCTATATGGAATGCAGTGGAACCAAAGCACCTGTGCTTGAAGCCATACTCTATGATAACATTATATTGAAGACGACAGTAACGAAAGCAGAAACTGCAATGATAACTGTTGGCAGAAAACCAAATGCTGAAAAAGATTATACGCTTACAGCTGCTAAGGGTAATACAATATGGAAGGTATTATTGCAGCCGGCCGATGAAAAAACAGCGGTTGCCGAAGATTGCAAAAATATAATCATTAAGAGCAGGTCGGGGAGTAAGGCCTGTAGGTACAACATCAATAAGGAAGCGGAACTGGTGGGGCTGCCTAATTACTGATCATTTTAATTTTTTATAGCGGTTGATCAATCCATTGGTTGAAGCATCATGTGAATTCACTGTATCATCATCTGCTAATTCCGGAAGGATTTCATTGGCCAATACCTTACCCAACTCTACGCCCCATTGATCGAAGCTGTAAATATTCCAGATCACTCCCTGAACAAATATCTTATGCTCATACAAAGCGATGAGTTCACCTAAAGTAAATGGGGTTATCTGCTTTATCAAAAAAGAATTGGTGGGCCGGTTACCTTCAAACACACGGTAGGGAACTGTCCCGGAAGCGCCATTCATCAGCGCCTCGGTTTGTGCAAAAAAATTGCTTAATAATTTTTGGTGATGGTCACTGGTAGGGTTATGCGAAATAACCGGTGCTATAAAATCGCAGGGGATCAGTTGCGTTCCCTGGTGGATGAGCTGGTAAAATGCATGCTGGCCATTGGTGCCGGGTTCTCCCCAGATAACCGGGCCGGTGGAATAATTTATTTTCTCGCCGTTCCTGTCAATATATTTTCCATTACTCTCCATATTGCCCTGCTGAAAATAAGCTGCAAAACGGTGCAGGTACTGGTCATATGGTAAAATCGCTTCTGTAGTTGTACCAAAGAAATTATTATACCATATACCGATCAATGCCATCAGCACCGGGATGTTTTTTTCAAATGCGGTATTGCTAAAATGGATATCCACCTGGTGTGCACCTTTTAGCAATTGTTCAAAATTTGCATAACCCATAGTTAATGCAATAGACAAGCCGATGGCACTCCATAAACTGTACCTGCCACCCACCCAATCCCAGAATACGAACATATTTTCGGGATCAATGCCAAATGCTTTTACCGCTTTTTCATTTGTTGACAAAGCCACAAAATGTTTTGCAATGAAATTTTCATCCTTCGCATACCCGAGGAACCAGTCTCTTGCGGTATAGGCATTGGTCATGGTTTCCTGCGTGGTAAATGTTTTGGATGCAATCAGAAATAATGTTTTTTCAGGGTTCACTTTTTTTAAGGTCTCGGTGATATGCGTACCGTCAACATTACTTACAAAATATGCCTGGATATCTTCTACCCAATAAGGCCTTAATGCTTCTGTTACCATCACCGGGCCAAGGTCGCTGCCACCGATACCGATATTGACAATGTATTTTATTTTTTTTCCTGTATAACCTTTCCAGTTCCCGGAGTGAACTTTTTCAACAAAATGTTTCATCTGTTCCAATACCTTATTCACTTCGGGCATCACATCTTTTTCATCAACGTATACGGGTAAGCCGGAAAAATTTCTGCAGGCAGTGTGTAATACAGCACGGTTCTCTGTTTCATTGATCTTTTCGCCACTGAACATGGCATTGATGGCGTCTTTAAGTCCGCATTCATTGGCCAGTTGCACCAATAACTGCATGGTTTTTTCACTGATGATATTTTTTGAGTGGTCAAAAAGGATATCGCCGATGGAGGTAGAGAATTTATTGAAACGTTCCGCATCTGCCGCAAAGAGGCTGCTCATCTGTACTTTGCTCATCTCTGTATAATGCTTTTGCAAAGCCTGCCAGGCTGGGGTGGTAGTGGGATTTATTTTTGGGAGCATTACCTGTTGGATGATTGATGTAGCTGTGAAGTTATTCAAAAAAAAAATACCGCAGTTTTAAAACCGCGGTATTCTATTAAGATATTTATTGCTGCTGAAAAAAAACTGCCTTATTCACAAACGATAAATTATAAGCCACCACTTCTTACAGCTTTGAAGGTATCATCCCTCTTATTCCCATATCAACTACCTGTTCGCCTAATGTGGGTTCATACAAGCCATTACCGTTAGTATCGATCCATTCGAAACTCTTATTTGTACTAAGTGATATAACAATATTAATATCGGAGGTCTCACTGCCTGTGATCACCAGGGGAGTTGCAAATTGTCCGGTTACAACACATGAGCCTGCAGGAACAGGAGAAGTGGCAAATAGTGGATTAGGAACCGTAGTAGCACCGGGTGGGGCCTGGCCGGTGGTTACAAATCCTAAACCCGGAACATGTGCTTCCACAGCCCAGTATCCCTGTAATTTGTTGGCATTTACTGTAACGGTGGAATCTTTTACTTTATAAGAATTAATATAAGTATTGAAACCGATGAATGAAGCCACTGTGGCATCAAGGGTTTGGCCTGACGCTCTGAGGTAAACATTGTAGTTCTGGTAGGCAAGGGAAATCCTTACCCAGTTATACGTACCCGGCGGAACACTTAATACAGGACCTCTTAAAAATACTTCATTGTTTCCGGCAAAATAGGATTGGGAAAAGTCTATTGCTGATGAACCTCCAGTTGTTACTTCGGGGGCTTTATACAATACTATCCCTCCACCCAATGGTGTTGTTGCAGATGGCGCCAGTTCAAGGTAATGTGCACTCATGGAATTAAAACGTGGTGATTGACCAGCATGGCCGGCCGGCATTGCTGCAGGTTGTCCAATTCCATTAAGGCGTGCCTGTGTAGAATCAAATTTAAAAGTAAAGGCCAGGTTTATGGTAGCAGGTACACTGTCATTTTTTTTACAGGATTGAAAAAAAGCAGCGGTTAACGCCAGCATCATGATCGCATAGAACTTCATATTGATTGTTTTTTGGTTGATGTGAAGAAGGATGCAATAATTATTCAATTATAATGCCTCAATAATGCCGATTAGATTTTTTACCATTTCTTTAGTAATATCAAGATGAGTAACCATTCTTACCTGTGTGGCCGAGATGGACAGGCATAAAATATCATGCTGCTGAAGTTCACTGCAAAATTTCTTCGGATCATATGAGCCGGTCACTTCAAAAATAATGATATTGGTTTCTACCGGCATTATTTTCCCGATGAAATCCTTTTTAGCCAGGGCATCTGCAATTTGTTTGGCATGTAAATGATCTTCCTGTAAACGTTTAATATTGTTCTCCAGGGCATAGATTCCCGCGGCTGCAAGGTATCCGGCCTGGCGCATACCACCCCCAAAAACCTTACGAACCCTCCTGGCCTGTTTGATATAGTCCTTTTTGCCCAACAATAAACTGCCCACCGGCGTACCCAATCCCTTACTCAGGCAAATGGAAATACTGTCGAATGTGGCACCGTATTCTTTGGGATTTTCATTTTTTGCTACCAGGGCATTCCATAGCCTTGCCCCATCCAGGTGGTACTTTAAATTATTTTTAGAGCAGATCTCTTTAATCGATTGAAATTCAGAAAAATTATAGCAACTTCCACCGCCACGATTTGCTGTATTCTCGAGACTAACCAAACTGGTATGTGCCTTATGTGGATCGTCGGGATTGATTGCCTCAGCAACCTGTTCGGCAGTAACCCTGCCTCTGTCGCCATCCAGGGCTTTTACCTGGCTGCCGCTATTGGCTGCAATGCCCCCACCTTCATAGATATAAACATGGCTCACTTTATCACAGATAACTTCATCACCCGGGCGGGTATGGCATTTTATGGCAATTTGGTTGGTCATGGTACCACTTGGACAAAAAACTGCAGCC
>JAYWAN010000133.1:0-12152 GCA_043782405.1 Chitinophagaceae bacterium | reverse complement strand
GTTTGGGGCGCTGTATTATTTTTTGAGTGTTATTAACCAGCCCGGACTACAATGGTGGGAAACAGTTGGCAGGATCTGGAGCATGGGCTTACTCTGCGGCACTTTTGGTATCAATGTTGGCCATGAACTGGGGCACAGGGTAAATAAATTTGAACAGGCATTGGCAAAGGCTTTATTGTTGACCTCCCTGTATATGCATTTTTTTATTGAACATAATAAAGGGCATCATAAAAATGTAGCTACACCGGAAGATCCCAGCAGTGCCCGTTATAACGAACCCGTCTATATTTTCTATTTCCGTACGATTATTTTTTCTTACTTATCTGCCTGGAGAATAGCTAATAATGAAATGAGGAAAAAAGATCTGCCGGTCTTAAACTGGCGAAACGAAATGCTACAGGTACATATCATCCAGCTTTTATTTGTAGCCCTTATTTTTATCGTATTTGGCTGGCTGGCAACTGTTTATTTTTTATGTGCCGCCACCATTGGGATCGCTTTACTGGAAACGGTTAATTATATTGAACATTACGGGTTACAACGCAAACGCATATCCGAAGGAAAATACGAACGGGCAATGCCCATACACAGCTGGAACAGTAACCATATTTTAGGAAGGCTTATGCTTTTTGAACTCAGTCGCCACAGCGACCATCATTACCAGGCCAGCAGGAAATACCAGGTATTGCAACATCATGATGAAGCGCCGCAATTACCAACGGGTTACCCCGGTAGTATGATACTGGCCCTGGTGCCACCAGCCTGGTTCTATGTGATGAATAAAAGAATCGGAAAACTTCAAAAACAAGGCTGATATTATTTTTTCGAATTAGCCCTTACATATGCCAGCACATTTTCTTTCTCTGTGTCGTTAAGATTGGCATGAGATCCGTTTGCCATTACAGCCATGATGCTTGCCCAACGTTCGGAAGTATAATTAGTGGTTACTTTTAATCCATGGCAAGCGCCGCATTTAGCATTAAAGGTTGATTGTCCGGCCAATTCCTGTAATACCTGGGGTGATTGCATACCCGCTTTAACTACCGTTTTTGTTGCATTATTTGCGTCGGCAGTGAAAACAGTTGATGTATTGGCTGGTGTGTTGACTGGTGCCGGTGTATTGATCACGGGTGGAGCTGTTTCGGTATTTTTTGCAATAACCGAACCTGTATTTGAAGTAGGGATGGTTGTTTTTGCAGGTGCCATTTTTTTAGCACAACCCCAAATCAATACTGTTATAGCTACGATTGTAAATGTTTTTTTCATCCTGTTCATTTTAAGAGCCATAAATATAGTGAGTTTAAGCAGGCCCCTGTTGCAACAACTCGAAAAATTTTGTTAATCAATTGTTGCAGCACCAAAATAATCATGGAGCACTTTGGGCAACATTATTGCATTTGCAGTTTGATTATTTTCGAGCAGGCAAGCAACAATACGAGGTAATGCCAGGGAAGACCCGTTCAAAGAATGTAATAATTGCATCTTATTGTCCCCGTCCCTGAACCTGATTTTCATCCTGTTGGTCTGGAAGGTCTCGAAATTGCTCACTGAACTCACTTCCAGCCATTTTTGCTGCGCCGCACTGTACACTTCAAAATCATACGTAAGTGCAGATGCAAAACTCATATCGCCGCCGCATAAACGCAGTATGCGGTAAGGCAATTCGAGTGCCTGCAATAATTTTTCTACGTGACTGACCATCTCTTCCAATACGGCATAGCTGTTGTCTGGACGGGTCAACTGTACAATTTCTACTTTATCAAACTGGTGTACGCGGTTCAATCCACGCACATCACTTCCAAAACTTCCCGCTTCGCGTCTAAAACAGGGCGTATAGCCAGTCATTTTTACCGGGAGGTCTGATTCCTTAATAATTTCATCCCGGTAAATATTGGTAAGCGGCACTTCTGCGGTTGGTATCAGGTAAAATCCATCTGCTGTGATATGATACATCTGCCCTTCCTTATCCGGCAGCTGCCCGGTACCGTAAGCAGATGATTCATTTACTATCAACGGTGGGAGGTATTCGACATAACCGGCGGCGGTATTGTAATCCAAAAAATATTGTATCAATGCCCGCTGCAATTTTGCACCCTTGTTTCTATACAGGGGGAAACCGCTACCGGTAAGCTTTACGCCGGTTTCAAAGTCAACCAGGCCGTATTGTTTTATCAAGTCCCAATGCGGTACTGCATTCTCAGGGAGTTTTGGCGGGGTTCCTGCTTCCCTTACCACTTCATTATCCCCGGGTGTATTACCTTTAGGAACTGAGTTATGCGGAAGGTTAGGTAATGTTACCAATTCATCATGCAATAATTGTTCGGCTTTGGTCAATTGCTGCTGTAAATTCTGCAGCGCCAGTTTATTTCCCGCCACTTCCTGCTTTTTATTTTCTGCCGCTTCTTTTTCTCCCTTACCCATCAGCATACCGATCTCTTTACTGGCAGCGTTTACTACCGACTGTAAGCTTTCTGTTGCTGTCTTTATTTTACGAAGCTCTTCATCGCTCTCAACAATCTTATCCACCAATGCCAGGTCGGCAAAGTTTTTTATAGCCAATCTCTCTTTAACCAATGCTGCATGTTGCCTGATATAGTTAAGCTGTAACATTCCCTTAATATTTTAAGCAAAGATAAGGATAGAACGCTGAAGACACCGATTGAAGAGGTTTTCAGCAACCATAATTGCACTGGTCCGCAGCATCTGTGTTCTATCATTTATATTTGCAAAATGCAAGAGGCAAAAGACGATCTACAAGTGCGGTGGCTTAAGTTGCGCATTAGGCTAAAAGAACGCTTTGGGATAAAACCCGATATGGATGGCATTCTTTTTTTAATAGGCATACAGGAACTGGGTACCGGTAAGCAGGATTTTACCAAGGAAGAGAAGCAGGACCTGATGCATATTGCGGTTTGTACTGTACTTTCGCAAAGTGGTTATTATTTACTGGAAGGGCATGACGAGCAAGGCTGGCCACATTTTAAACAGCTTAAAGCCCTGCCCGGCTTTATCATGATAGAGCAGGAGAATTTTTTAAAAGACCATGTATTATTATATTTTCAAAACCAAAAATTCATTGACTGATGTTTAGTATGAACAAACTAAGAACAGGTTTTTTCTTTTTATTGCTATTGTTTTTTGCCGGCACTGTAAACGCACAGGTAAAGAAACAACCGGTTAAAAAAGTACCGGTTAAAAAAACTATTGTAAAAACACCCAATGCCCCAAAACTGATAAGGGTACCGGGTACCAGGGTTAAAATAACCACCGATTCAGGTGTAATGGTCATCCGCCTCTATGATAAAACGCCCAAGCACCGTGATAATTTTATCAAATTAGCTTCCGCACATTTTTTCGACAGCCTGTTATTTCACCGCGTGATAAACGGCTTTATGATACAGGGGGGAGATCCGCAAAGTAAAAATGCCGCAGCCGGTACAATGTTGGGTGGTGGTGATGTGGGCTATACTATTCCTGCAGAATTTGATACCAGTTTATTCCATAAGAAAGGTGCATTGGCAGCAGCCCGTACAAATAATCCTGAGAAAGCCAGCAGTGGCTGCCAGTTTTATATTGTGCAGGGAAAGAAATATACAGATGCCGACCTGAACATGATGGAAATGCAGTCGGGCATGAAATTTTCACCGGCTAAACGCAATATTTATAAAACGATCGGGGGCACCCCTTTCCTGGATATGAATTATACAGTATTTGGTGAAGTGGAAAGCGGTTTGGAAGTAATCGATAAAATAGCGGCAGTGCCGGGAGACGGGGCCAACAGGCCACTGGCTGATGTGCGGA
Organism: Chitinophagaceae bacterium; assembly: GCA_043782405.1. Taxonomy (GTDB): domain Bacteria; phylum Bacteroidota; class Bacteroidia; order Chitinophagales; family Chitinophagaceae; genus Ferruginibacter. Next base: position 8,351 of record JAYWAN010000133.1, on the reverse strand, counting down.
TGAAAATAGAAGTATTGAAATAAGAAAAATCAAAATAAACGGGAGAAAATGATTTAATTTTCCCGCATAAAATATCAACCAACAAATATTATAAATCCACAAATTTAACCAATGAATTTTCCAGAAAACCTGCGCTACACCAAGGATCATGAATGGATCGCTTTAGAAGGGAATGTTGCCACTATCGGCATCACTGATTTTGCCCAAAGGGAGTTGGGTGATATTGTATATGTCGACATCAGCACAAAGGGCAAGCCCCTTGCCGCAGAACAGGTCTTTGGCACTGTGGAAGCGGTGAAAACTGTAAGTGATCTTTTTTTACCGGTTGCCGGTACCATTACCGAAATTAATCCTGTACTCGACAGCCGGCCCGAAGTGGTGAACACAGACCCCTACGGGGAGGGTTGGATGATAAAAATGATGGTAGATAATATTGCAGATGTGGAAGCACTGATGGATGCAGCAGCCTATACCGCAAGTGTGGGATAATACCATGGCATTAATCATTCATGACTATGCATTAATGGACCATCCTGCCAAAGGTTTTCTCATTGACCAATAAAATTATAAATACAGTGAATGTTCAGAACGGACTGGGGGGTAAAAAATTTATTCCAGGCATTGCCTGGTTTTTTTTAGTATTGGTATTATTATGCCTGCCCGGCTCCGACCTCCCGAAAGTAGAGGACTGGTTCAATAAAATTTATTTCGACAAATGGGTGCACGTGGGTTTGTTTACGGTTTTGGCTTTTTTATTCATGTATCCTTTTACCAGGTCTTCCTTAACAATAAAAGAGAAATGGCATTATGTGATCAGGATCGCTATCGCTACATCGCTTTGGGGTTTAACCACAGAATTCATTCAAAAATATTTTATACCTGGCCGGAGTTTTGACCTTTTTGACTGGTCGGCCGACAGTCTTGGGGCATTAATTGCATTGCTATTCTGCCGGTTTCGCCTCTTTCGCTCAAAATAATGGGATAGCCGCCTTATGCCGGGATTGGGCCCCTGTCTTGTTTCCTCCACTTTATCTCCTTACATTTGTAGTATGCTGAACGTAGAAAACATGGAGTATAATACTACCAGAAATCATTTGATCATGAAAGAATATGGCAGACATATTCAAAAAATGGTAGAGTATCTTTTGTCCATTGAAAACAAAGAAGAAAGGCAACGTAATGCCTATGCGGTAATTGAACTGATGGGTTTTTTAAACCCGCATTTAAAGAATGTGGAGGATTTTCGTCACAAACTATGGGATCATCTTTTTTTGATCAGTGATTTTACACTGGATGTAGAAAGCCCCTATCCCATCCCTACCCGTGAAACTTTAAAAGCCCGGCCCGAACGTTTGCGATATCCAAAAAGATATCCCAAGTTCAATCACCTGGGAAAAAATATTGAAGTGGTTATCGATAAGGCCTTAAAAGAGGAAAACCCCGAAAAGAAACAGGGCTTTTCCAATGCGATAGCCTATTATATGAAACTCACTTACAGTAATTGGCATAAGGAATTGGTACATGATGATAATATTCAAACAGAATTATCGAGCATCACCAATGGTGAACTGGAATTCAATAACCGGCCATTTGTAAAACACCGTACCGATAACCGCGAAGACAGGGATGATTACGGCAGTCGCGGCAGCAATAATTATCGTAAAAATTTTAGCGGAAGAAGTAATTCTGGTGGCGGAAGGGATAATCGCGGTGGTGGTGGAAGGGATAACCGTGGAGGAAATAGCAGGAATGGCGACAACAGGAATGGCGACAACAGGAGTAATAACCGCAGTTTTAAGAAGAGGTATTAAAAATTCAATTGAAAGGATTACACAAGTTTAAATACTAACCTGATGCTTTAAACATCAGGTTTTTTTATTTATTTTGTTTAATTAGTGTAATAAATATATTATGGGATCATTTGAAGTTAGAGGAGGTAAAAAGCTTTCGGGCGAAATAACACCGCAGGGCGCCAAGAACGAAGCCCTGCAGATCATTTCTGCTGTGCTGCTGACACCGGAAAAAATAAGCGTTAGTAATATTCCTGATATTGTAGACGTGAACCTGTTGATAGAATTACTGACAGAAATGAAAGTGAAGACAGAAAGGGTTAGTGGGGATACCTGTATTTTCCAGGCAGATGATGTGGATACAGATTATTTACACAGTGAAGCCTACCAAAAAAAAAGCGGCAAGCTCAGGGGAGCTGTAATGCTTTCGGGCCCTATGCTGGCAAGGTTTAAAAAAGCATATATACCAAAACCCGGTGGCGATAAGATCGGCCGCAGAAGACTGGATACCCATATCATCGGTTTTGAAAAACTGGGCGCTGCATTTTCCTATCACAGTGAAGATGGTTTCTTTCATTTAACAACAAGGGGGTTAACGGGTGCCAATATTTTATTGGACGAACCAAGCGTAACCGGTACGGCAAATATTGTAATGGCAGCAACAATGGCAAAGGGAACCACTACTATTTATAATGCTGCCTGCGAACCCTATGTCCAGCAGCTCTGTAAAATGCTGAACAGGATGGGTGCAAAAATAAATGGCATCGGCAGCAATATGCTGGTGATTGAAGGTGTTGAATATTTAGGCGGAACAGATCACAGGATGTTGCCCGATATGATAGAAGTGGGTTCATTCATTGGCCTCGCAGCCATGACACAAAGTGATATCACCATTAAAAATGCCGGCATTGAACACCTTGGTATCATTCCCGAAAAATTTCTGCAGCTGGGCATACAATTAAATTTTAACGGTGATGATATCCATGTGCCTGCACAGGAATTTTATGAAATACAAAAATACCTCGATGGCGGAGTGCTTACCATCTATGATCATCCCTGGCCGGGCTTTACCCCCGATCTTTTAAGTATCGTTTTGGTAACGGCCATCCAGGCCAAAGGAAGTGTATTGATACACCAAAAGATGTTTGAGAGCCGTTTGTTCTTTGTAGATAAACTGATCGATATGGGCGCACAGATCATCCTTTGCGATCCGCACCGTGCAGTAGTGATCGGTTTGGAAAGAGAACAGCAATTGCGTGGCATTACCATGAGCAGTCCGGATATACGTGCCGGCGTAGCTTTGCTGATAGCGGCACTGAGTGCACAGGGCAAAAGTGTGATCCAAAACATTGAACAGATAGACCGGGGGTATCAGCATATTGATGAACGCTTAAGAAATTTAGGGGCTGATATAAAAAGACTGAACTAATTTTTCCTGATGAAATTTTTTTTAGCAATAGCGGCAATAATTTTTACATTAAGCTCCTGCCAGAACAAAACACTGCAGCTGCTTAATAAAAAATGGGATTGTGTAAACATCGAAAACCTTGATCCTGTCGATACCAAAAAATTTGCTTCGCCTGAAGATTCCACAGCTGCAGCCAATATAGAATCAGCATTAAAAGAATTGAACTGGACATTCAATAAAGACCTCGGCTACCAATGCAGTATAGGCGATAAAACAGTTACACAGGGCACTTACCAGCTTACTGAAGATGAAAAGACGCTCGTATGCACCCCCAATTCAAAAAATATAGTTAACCGCTATACCATCATTGACATCACAGATGATGAACTCGTTTTAAGCAACCAGGTTAATACCACAAGCATTATTCTCCATTTTAGGCCGCATTAGGTGGTCATTTATTCAGCCGTTTTTCTTTTCTTTGCACATGGATAATTCCAATCGCAAGATCATTATTATAACAGCGCCTTCTGGTGCAGGTAAAACATCCATCACCCGCCACCTCATGCACCATTTTCCGCAACTGGCATTCTCTGTATCAGCAGCCACACGCAAACCAAGGGGTAACGAAAAAGATGGGTTGGATTATCATTTCATTACTGAAGAAGCATTCAAAGAAAAAATACAGCACAATGAATTTGTAGAATGGGAAATGGTGTATGAAGGAAAGTATTATGGCACATTAAAAAGTGAACTGGAACGTATTTGGGCAGACAATAAAGTGCCGGTGCTGGATATCGACGTAAAGGGGGCCATTCATGTACAACAGCAATATCCTGGAGATTCACTCAGCCTTTTTATTGAAACGCCTTCTGTAGAAGAATTAAAAAAACGTTTGGAGAGCCGCGGTACCGAAACTGCCGAATCCCTTGCAGCAAGAATAAATAAAGCGGCGTATGAACTTTCTTTTAAAGAACAATTCGATAAAAATATTGTGAATGACAACCTGCAGCGGGCCTGCGCCGAAGCTGAAAAAATAGTAGGCGGGTTTATTAACCGCTAAACAACACCTTCTTTTATCAACCTTCTTTCTTATTTTTATACCATGGACTGGATGGCCATTATTGCAATTGCAGCTTCATTGCTGTTCATCGGTTTTTTTGCCGGCATAGAGATCGCTTTTGTTTCTGCCAATAAGCTTTCCATTGAACTCAACAGAAAACAAGGAACAAGGAGCGGACAGATATGGGGGGTATTTGCCGATCATCCCGCCCGCTTTATTGGTACAACACTGGTTTGTATCAATATTGTTTTTGTTATTTATGGTTTACTCATTGGCGATATCCTGTTCCCGATCTGGCACTGGATAGAAAAACAATTGCCTTCCTCTTTCAGTAGCTCATTAAAATATATCAAGCTTTTTGTTGAGACCATCCTCTCTACCATCATCGTCCTTTTTGTTGAGTTCATGTCTAAAGCTTTTTTCCGTGCCAGGAACAACAGCATACTCAGTTCGGATGGCATCAGTTATATTGTACAATTCTTTTACTGGCTGTTCTCGTCCACTGCATCATTTTTTGTTTCGATTGCCGAATGGATACTGAAATATATTTTCAATGTAAAACTGCATACTAAAAAAGACATGTTCAGCAAGGTAGACCTGGAGCATTTTATCCAGCAAAGCAAAAGCCATGAAGAAGAAGACGAAAGTGAAATAAATAAAGAGCTTTTTGAGAATGCATTATCATTAAGTGAAATAAAACTAAGGGAATGCCTGATACCAAGAAGGGAGATCGAAGGGGTTGACAGTAAAACATCCATTGAGGCAGTAAAGGAAAAATTCATCCAGACACAGTTGAGCAAACTGGTGGTTTATGAAGGAAATATAGATTCCATCCTGGGTTATATTCACCAGCTCGATCTTTTCAAACATCCGGCTTCTGTAAAAGAAGTGTTGCTTCCCATACCTACCGTACCCGAAAGCATGAGTGCAACTGACCTGATGAATAAATTCAGTAAGGAAAGAAAAAGTATTGCCTGGGTAATTGATGAATTTGGCGGCACTGCCGGCATTGTTACCATGGAAGACTTGCTTGAAGAGATCTTTGGCGATATCAGGGACGAATATGATACCGAAGAATTCGTAGAGAAACAACTGGCCAGGGATGAGTTCATCTTCAGCGGAAGACTTGAACTGGATTATATCACGGAAAAATACAAACTGCAATTTCCCGGCGATAAAGGGACCGAAACACTCTCGGGTTATATCATTCAGCATAATGAAGAGATACCCCAATTAAAAGACCGCATTATCGTCGGTGATTATGAAATTGATATCTTAAATGTCAGCGACACCAGGATAGAAATGGTGAAGCTGAAAGTATTGAAGTAATACCCCTTTACTCATTTTGTTTTTCTACCTTACCCACTATACCGATCTTATGTAAGAGTTTCCTGTTTTGGCGGTGATGTATAAAATTATACACCATTGAATAAATGACAGGAAGTATCAGCAAGGTAAGAATGGTAGAAGTAACCAATCCTCCAATAACTACAACGGCTAAAGGCTTTTGCGTTTCGCTGCCAATACCATGAGAGATGGCAGCAGGCATCAGCCCGATCATCGCCATCAATGCCGTCATCACTACTGGTCTTACCCTTGAAATAACACCTTCGCGTATAGCAAGATCCAGGGGAACTTTATCTTCCAGGTTTTTTCGAAATACACTGATCAATATCACCCCGTTCTGGATACAAACGCCAAACAATGCGATAAAGCCGATGCCTGCGCTGATACTGAAATTGATACCGGTGATATGCAAAGCGAGTATTCCGCCAATCAATGCAAAGGGAACATTCAAAATGGTGAGCATTGCATCCTGTGCGTTTCCATAGGTAATGAACAATATCAAAAAAATGATGAGCAGGCATACCGGTACTACTTTGGCTAATGTTTCTGATGCACGCTGCTGATTTTCAAATTCGCCGTTCCAGCTCATTTTATACCCCTGTGGTAAATGAAGTACCGCATCCACCTGTTGTTGTGCATCTTTGATGGTGCTGCCCAGGTCTCTTCCCCTAACAGAAAATTTTACGGCGATATGCCGCATATTATTATCCCGGAAAATAAATGCAGGGCCAGTTAAAGTTTTCATATCCGAAATTTGTTTTAACGGTACTTTACTTCCGTCACTGGTGGGTATCATTAAATTTTCAATTGCCTGTTGTGTTGCACGATATTCTTTTTGATACCTCACCCTGATATCAAATTTTCTTTCGCCCTCGTATAGCTGTGTGGCTTCTTTACCGCCAATGGCCATTTCAATCACACTATTCGCATCAACGGTATTAACGCCATAAAAAGCCATTTTCTCCTGGTTCAGTTCTATCCTAAATTCCGGCTGACCCAGGTTGCGCAGTACGCCCAGGTCCTCAATGCCTTTCACTTTTTTCAACAGGTCCAGCACTTTGTTGGCCGTACTCTCAAGCACCTGGAAATCGGGGCCAAATATTTTTACGGCCAGTGAAGCATTTACACCAGCCACAGCTTCTTCTACATTGTCACGAATGGGTTGCGAATAATTGAATACAATTCCCGGGAATTTACTCAGTTGCTTATCCATTTCACTGATCAGTTCATCTTCATTAATATTCCTTTTCCATTCTTTTTGGGGTTTCAGGTCAACCTGTATCTGCACATTAAAAAAACCTTTGGGGTCAGTTCCATCATTGGTCCTTCCTACCTGTGACAGTGTTTGTCTTACTTCAGGAAATTTTTGCAGGATATCAACCATTTTATTAGAGATCGTATTGGCTTCAGTAAGGGATACGCTCATGGGCAATTCAGCTTCTACCCATAAAGCCCCTTCATTCAATTCAGGCAGGAATTCCGATCCCAGGAATTTAAAAGAGAAGAACGAGATGATCATGATGACAAATGCCACCAGGAGGCTTTTTTTAGGGTTGCGGTAAACCATTGAAAAAACTTTACCCACTCCTTTTTCAAAAAAGATCACAATAGGATTATGTTTCTCCCTTACATTCTTCCTTAATAAAATGCTGGACAAGGCTGGAACCAGGGTTAGTGTAAAGACCAATGCACCCAACAATGCAAATCCAAGTGTATAGGCCAATGGCGAAAACATTTTTCCTTCCACTTTCTGGAAAGCAAAAATTGGGATCAGGCAGGTGATGATAATTAATTTTGAAAAGAAAATGGCCTTACCCATTTCTGTTCCTTTGCTTTTGAACAGGCCCAGTTTGGCCAGTTTATTGAATTTATCCATACCCACTTCCCTTGCCCGGTGATCCAATGCCACAAACAAACCTTCCACCATAACCACGGCGCCATCAATGATGATCCCAAAATCAATAGCACCCATTGAAAGGAGGTTGGCACTCATGCCTTTTATGCGCATGCAGATAAATGCAAACAATAACGAAAGCGGGATGATGATACTAACGGTAACTGTTGTTCGCCAATCGGCCATGAACAATAATACGATCAGTGTAACCAGTACTATGCCTTCAATCAGGTTATGTATCACAGTTTCCTGTGCATAATCCATCAGGTTGGTACGGTCATAAAAGGTATCAACCTTTACCCCCTTCGGTAAAATTGAAGTGTTGAGTTCCTCCACTTTTGCACGGATGGCATCCAGCACTTCACTGGGGTTCTCGCCCTTGCGCATCACAATGATGCCTTCAATCACGTCTTCCTGTTTACCATTCTTATCGGCCCTCTCCACCTGTCCCAGCCTGGGTTTACCGGCTTCCACCACATTCGCCACATTTTTGATCAATAGCGGCACGCCATTTTTTTTACTGATGATGATATTTTGTATCTCATCGATATTATTCAATAAGCCGATTCCCCGCACCAGGTAAGATTGCCCGTTGCGTTCAATAACATCGCCGCCCACATTTACATTACTTTTTGCAATGGCATTATATACATCAAGCGAAGTGAGGTTGTATTTAATAAGCAGGTCGGGGTTAACGCTTACTTCAAAGGTTTTTTCTTCACCGCCAAAACTATTCACATCGGCAACACCGGGTACGCTTTTAAACTGCCTGTCGAGCACCCAATTCTGTATCGTAGTAAGGTCACGTATAGACGCAGTAGCGCTTTTCAAAGTGTACCTGAATATTTCTCC
>JAYWAN010000132.1:0-4606 GCA_043782405.1 Chitinophagaceae bacterium | reverse complement strand
TAATATTTGTTATTACTGATCATTGCCAGCGCCATTAAAAAAGACTTTTCATTTCCTTTTGAACTTACGGTATAGCGTTGATTGTTTTCCACCAATGCGGTATCTGGCGGGGCGGCGCGCCAACCCATATTGTAATGGTAACCATGGTGCAGGTAATAATAGGTAAAGCCGGGGAATTGATCCAGGTTGGTGAACATGAATTGTTTCCTGATCTCCCCGGGATTCACCACATCAGCCTTTATGGAAAGCGATAAGGTCATCAACAGTAATGCTGTGCAGATTTTATTAATCATAGCCAGTTATTTTGATAAATATAATCCTTCCGGCTTTAAGGTGCAAGGAGTTTATTGAGCAGAAGAATTTTTTTGCTGTCTTGCTAAGGTATAAGGCCCGATAGAATTTTTTTAATGCCCTTTATTATTCACCAGCATCCATTTACAGGTTTCATAAATACCCGAGGTAAGTTGCGAGAGTCTTTGCATGATGGAATCGGAGCGCTGTTTGGTGAGGGGGGGCAGGTTTTCCTTTAGCGGCACCAGTTCCTGCTGGGCGATATTAATATTTTTTACAAAATAATAATCATCGGTAACAATACCGATATTGCCTTCATCATGATGAATGATAAAAGCCGAATGGAAGATATTGGTTTGATTGATCACGTCTCTTCCCAAAGTGGAATTATTGTAAGGCTGGTGTACCATCCCGGCCAATGTTGGAAGGATATCAATTTGTGATACGGTATAATGATAACTGGCAGGAGGTAATAATGAAGGCGCATAATACAACAGCGGTACGTGCTCATCACTCAGCCTTTGTACTGTCCATGCTTTCGGGTACTCGGCACCGGCATCGCCTTCAACACCATGGTCGCCTACAAAAACGAAAATTGTATTATTAAAATAAGCCTGCTGCTTTGCTGCCTCTATGAATTTTTTAAAACAAAAATCAGTATAACAGAATGCTTGATATTCTTCGGGTGAATCGAAGCCGTACCTGGAAAGTATTTCTTTTTCAACAACCGGGCAATTGAATTCCTTTTCATCCGGTGGTATCATAAAGGGCCGGTGATTATGCGCAGTCTGTATCACGGCAAAGAAGGGTTTTACCTGTTGTTTAAGCACATCATTCGCTTCTAAAAAAAGATTTTTATCGCTGATGCCCCATACATTTATTTCGGGCGACCGGTACCTTCCTTTTTCATAAATATCAATACCGTCAACATTACCCATCAATCCGCGGAAATTATTAAACTGGCTCCTGCCGCCGATAAAATAAAATTTATTATAGCCTTCAAAACTGTTGATGATGGTGTGCTGGTTAACGGCTTCTTCATTCTGCGTGGAAAATTTTGCCATCTGTACATCGGGGATCCCCGTTATGGTGGCAAACAATCCCCTTGCTGTACCAAATGTTGGCGTAAAACAATGATCAAAGAAGACACCCTGTTTGCACATTTCATTGAAATAGGGCGTACTGTTCAGTTTGTTCCCGCTCATGCTGCTTTTGTACATGCTGAAACTTTCACAAAGCACCAGCACTACATTGGGCTTACTTTCCAGGCTATGACTATTGGGCATTACCGTTCGGAGGTAACTGTATTTTGCCCTTACACCCGAGTCCAGTTGAAGATAATCTGCTATCGCGGCATAATAGGTTGCAGCACCGCTGGTATTAAGGTCGGGACTGCGAAACTTTAACGTGGTGATAAAATTCTGAAAAGGATTTAAAGCGAGATAGCTTTTAAAATTATCATTCAGCTGGTAAGCGTCCTGGCGGGTAAGGGGTTTAAAACAACAGAACCCATACACGAACCAGCACATCAAAAACAGCGCAATGAGGTACCATCTTCGCTGGTATTCGAATTTATGGAGCTTGCTGTTAACGTCAACGGATACATGCGTTCGCCGGAAAAGCTTTGCAGCGATGAATACCGCTAATGCCAGTCCGGCCAGTATCCATATCACCGGATAGGTTTCCCAAACCATGCGGAACATTTCATAGGGGTCATCCTTAAAGTTCAATGCACTTGCTGCAATACGGGTATGGTTATAACTGAAGTTGCCGATATCGGCGCCATAAAAGAACATGATGACCAGTGTAATGATGGCCAGGTAAATGGTCCAGGCCTTTTTATTTTTTGGCGAATGGAAGGGAGAGAATTTTTTATAGATCGATAAGATGACGATGGGAGAGAGGACAACCGTGATCCACCGCAAGTCGTATTTCAATCCAAGCCAGAAGGAGGGGAAAAGATCGAACCAGCCGATGGTTTTTGGTTTGAATAAAATAACGATTACGACCCTGAATGCGGTAAATATGCACAGGTAGATCAGGAATAGTTTCACTATCCACTGTATTGTTTTGGGAACCCTCCACCTGATGAGCATACTTGATTTTCTTAAGCCTGAAAGATAGCGAAGATAAATAAAGACCGGCATAGAATACGGATGAATGGATTTTGATCAGGAAAAGAAAATTAATAAAGAAGGCACTTGATCCTGCTTATTGCTTTTTCTTATTATTCAGCAGCAAATACCTCGCTGTTTCATAATAAGCATCGGTTAGGCGGCTGAGTTGCTGCTTTGCACTGTCTGTTACTGGGTTTACGGGTACAGGCCCGTTATTGGTAAGGGAAACAAATTCCTGTTTGCCCGATATTAAATTTTTCAGGAAATAATAATCGGCAGATACCAGCCCGATAGTATGCACCCCCTCATCAAAAATGAATGCATATTTTTCTTTGGGAGGTGTAGTCCTGTATTGCAAAGTTGAAACCGTATCGAATAAATTTCTTCCCAATGTGGTATTACGATAAGAAGTTTTAGTAAGTGATGCTATAGTAGGCAATATGTCTACCTGTGAGCAAATTTCGTGTATGCGTTTGGGTTGTAATAATTTTGGGGCATAAAATAACAACGGTACATGTTCGCAGGTAAGGCCCTGTTCGGTCCAGCTTTTAGGAAATAATTCACCCGCATTGCCCCGGATGCCATGGTCGCCTACAAAAACAAAAATGGTGTTGTCGAAATATTTTTCCTTTTTTGCCGCTTCTATAAATTGCCGGTAACAGAAATCCGTGTAACGGAAAGCATTCATCTCATCATTGGTCTCAAAGCCAAAACGTTTGAGTGAATCGACGGAGAAATCAATTATTTTGAATGCCGCCTTGTCTTCATCGGGTATGCTATAAGGGCGATGGTTATCGGCAGTCTGGATGATGGCAAAAAAAGGCTTTGTTTCTTTTTGCAGTACCGTATTGGCTTCCAAAAATAAATTCTTATCACTGATACCCCAGGCATCGAGGTTCTTTGATTTATAGTTTTCCTGCTGGTATAAATTTAATCCGGAGATGTTATTCTTCAGTAAACCCTGGATATTGGCCCAGGTAGGGTCACCGCCCAGGAAATAGAATTTATTATAGCCATTAAGGTCATTGATCACGGAATGCTGGTCAACCATATTCATGTTGCGGCTGGCTGTACGCGGACTTTCCACATCGGGTATACCCGTAACCGTTGCCCAAACACCTTTTGCTGTACCATAAGCCGGGGTAAAGCAACGGTCGAAGAAGATACCGTTTTTGCAGAGCTCATTAAAATAAGGCGTTGTATTTAACGGGCTGCCATACATGCTGCTTTTATAGGCACTGAAACTTTCACAGATCACCAGTACCACATTTGGTTTATTGGTGCTAGTATCGGGCCATGAATAATTTCTTTGAAAATTTAAATTAACACTGTCGGGTTGCTGCACACCCAGTTGAAAAGACATCATTGGGTAATATTCATTTACTTTTTTCCTGTCGTATCCCGAATTCCTGAAACCCAGTGAGCTAAAAAAACTTTGAAAAGGATTCAGCGCCAGATTGGCTTTAAAATCATCACTTAAAGTATAAGCATCGCTCCAGCGCAGGGGGAACTGGCCGGGCATCACAAATATTTTCCCAATAATGCATTGCGCCAGGATGAGGGAACTGATGATGTAGAATGGTATTTGTTTTTTTTGGGTGCGGGCTTCCTGTTGTTGAAAATGGGAGAGGAGTTTTCTAAAAGCAAACCATGCCAGTGCAGCAAGAATAATAAAGGCGATGATGATTTTAACCAGCGGGTAACTTTCCCTCATCATCGTAAAAGATATACCCGCATCCTGCAAATAATTCAGTACGGTGGCGTTTAGCCGCTGGTGCAGGTAATCGAAATGGTAATAATCTGCGCCATAAAATACCAATAGCACAATGAATAAAAAAGAAAGATAGATATTCCAGAATTTTTTTGACCCCTTGTTTTTAAACGGGTTAATAAATGGAATAGCGCACAGTAACATTATCGCGAGTCCAACTCCACAGGCCCATCTCGCATCAAAACGCAGTCCCATGATAAATGCAGAACCCGAGAATGCTTTACCCGGGGGATTGTAGGCCCAGAAAAAAATAAAGCGGAAAATGGTCATCACCGCCAGCAAAAGCAATACCACCGAAAATATCCAGCGCAACAGCCTTGGGATCTTCTGTAAAAAAGACATGGGCAATTAATTTAATCCGGCTGCTAAATTAGTTTAATTATTTTTGGGTGATGCTTATTTAACAGCATCTTGCATCTTATGCAGC
>JAYWAN010000131.1:0-4620 GCA_043782405.1 Chitinophagaceae bacterium | reverse complement strand
AGCCATATTTTCATTGCTGATGCTTTTGGTTACTGAAATATAATCGTACCCGTTTTTTTTCGGGTTCTTGTTTTTAAGAAGTTCATTGATGTTGATGTACATCTGGATAGAACACAATAACAACAGCACCCCAATACCCAATCCTATATAACCCAGCCAGCGGGAAATTTTATTTTGCCCTGTGATGAGGAAGGGGGCGATATTATTATAGGAGAGTTTCATTATACGTTGGTCCGTTAATTCGTTTTAGAGGTTTAAAGTGCGGCCGGCCTTAAAGTATTCCATGGGTTTAAGGTCGGCTAAAATGATTGCCGCTTTTCTTATATCCGCTTCTTCTTCCATTAATTCCATTGCCAGGCTCCGGTTCTTATCATCGAGGTGACTAAAGGGTTCATCGAGCAATAAAAAATCAAACGGTTGTTGTAAAGAACGGATGATGGCAATGCGTTGCTGCTCGCCATAACTGCACGTTTTGCAAAGTTTATGCAGTTTGGATGCAATGCCCAGGCGTTTTGCCATGGCTTCAATTTTACTGGCTGTATGGAATGGATCGAGCTGTCTTTTTATTTCAAGATTTTGCAGGACGGTTTGTTCTGTAAATAAACGCAGATCCTGGAATACGATGCTGATGTATCTTCTGCGATAAGCGGAAAAATCCTCTGCACCAAAACTATTAATATCCTTATCATTGTATAAGATATTACCGCTATAATCTTTGCGTAAACCGTAGAGAAAATGAATGAGTGAAGTTTTACCGCTGCCACTAGGCGCAACGATCTGTATCTTTTCGCCGGATTGAAAAACAATACCGGTATCCCATACCTGCGACCCGGCGATCTTTTCTTCTTCAATAAAAACGGGAGCAACCTGTTGCAATTGTATTTGCATGGACAGCAGATAAATTAACCCGGGTAAGTTATTTGGACTTACCCGGGTATGGACAAGATTATTTTCTTTTAACTTTTGGCGTAACAGTTTTATTGTCTTTCTTCACTTCTGGTTGCGCTTTTACCTCGTCAATGACCGGTGTATTATAATTTTTTTCCCTTTCTTTTTCCAGTGCAGCCATTGTAAATGCATATTTCATCAATTGCTTTAAACTGTTGGTGGTTTTGTCCACCATATTTACTTCCAGTAACTGGTTGATGCCGCCACCGCTGTAATCACCGCCGGTAAGGGTAACACTTTCCCAGATTTTCAGCGATTCATCCATTGTCTTTTTTGCAACGGAATCTTTATTGGTCTCTGCTGCAAAAGCTTTCATTATCTTTTGCAGGTCAACATAAGCCCCAATGGGGTTGCCGCTTATCTTACTAAAAAAAGGCAGATCAGTTTTACCACCTGCCAGGTACCTGCTTACATAATCAGGCGAATTCCCGATAGCAAAATATTCTTTATTGGTATTGTAGGCCAGTTTTTCTTCCATATCATTGCCGCCTTCCTTTTTTGCAAAATTGATCAGTTTATTGAAAGCATCCTTGTCATTGATGGCTGCTGAAAAAATGAATTTCGCATCGGGCCTTTCAATGACCATGGACGCTGTTTTTCCATTTATGCCCGTAAAATGTACAGAATCCTTTTTCATGCCAAGGTCTGTTACAGCAATCATGATATCGCCTTTGTTGGCTTTAAAAAAATCATCCATGCTAATACCTTGCTGAGCAAGAAAAATATCAGCAAAACCATCCATGCCACTTAGTTTTAAAAGTTCCTTCAATCCTTCCGGGTTGAAATGCATGGCCATAACACCCACTATATCCTGTGAAGGGATATTCTTCAGCATAGCAGTGTTAATGTTGCCGCCATTGTATTTTTTAAAAATATCGGTCAGTTCTTTACCTGCATAGCCTTTTGACTTCAGGGTGATCTTTCCGTTTTCGAAGTTGAGGGTTATAGCAGAGATGTTGCCAGTCAAAAATTTATCCATCTTCATCATGCTGAGCATCCCCATTTGTGGGATATTGCCCATTAATTTTTCAACATTCATCCACATGTGCATATCACCGTCAGTATTCATGAGGTCGGTGAATTTTCCATCTTTGGCCATGCTGCTGTCTTCCTTTAATGCATATAATTTTTTGCAATAGCCCGTTAATTCCGGAATATTATTCACCTCTTCAGTAGTAACGGCTTCGGGATAACGATTACTGAAGTTATTAGCCGGCCCCTGGAAGCTCGCAATAATTTTTTCGTTGTTCCAGGTTACCACGGCATTATTTTTTACACCCATTGACTGTATATCCCCGTCTTTGATGATGCTTCCTTCGGGATAAACTGTTTTCACAAAAGTTTCAAATGTTTTGGCATCTTTTAAACCAGCTTCCAAAACAAAATGCATGGCAGTTGAACTGCTGTTGTCCACAAAGAAGAGATAATCAGACAAGGAGTCAATACCCGTTTTTGTAGCATTATCTTGGAATTTTTTCATCAGTTCGGGCTGGGAAGAGTCGGCCATCATTTCCCTGCTGATCTGTTTGTACCAGTCCGATTGTTTTAATTCTTCCATATTCACTTTGCCTGAAATGGATTTGCTATTAATGTGCATGATGAAGCCGGCATCTTTGGGAACCATTTTCCCCTGTTTATTGGTTTTGCTGCTGCAGGAAGCAAAAAGAGTGATCACTGCAATGGCAGCAATGAAACGGGTAGGAAGATGTTGTTGCATAGATTAGTTTTTTATTTATACTTAAAATTGTAAATGGTGACTGTTAAGCTTTGTTAAAAAAATCGGCTAATTTTTTAATAGGCACTTCCTGTTGTTCGCCGGTTGATAAATTTTTCACGGGGCAACTGCCTCCTTCCATTTCTTTGCTGCCGATAATGACAACAAAGGGAATGTTTTTCTTTTCTGCATATTTAAACTGCCTGTCTATTTTCGATGATTCGTGGTATAATTCGCAGGCGATACCATTTTGGCGAAGCCCCTGCATGATATCAAATGCAAAACCACTTTCTTTTTCGCCCATGTTAAAGAATAAGGCCTTTGTGCTTATGTTCAAGTTTTTGGGAAATAAATTCATTTCTTCCAGCACATCATAAATCCTGTCTACACCAAAGCTGATACCTACGCCGGGAATATTGGGCACACCGAATAATCCGGTAAGGTCATCATATCTGCCACCACCACCGATGCTGCCCATATTTATTTCGGCAGGGGCTTTGGCTTCAAATATTGTCCCGGTATAATAATTCAATCCCCTTGCCAGGGTAAGGTCAACTATAAGATTGATATCTTTTTTGTAGCTGCATACGAATTCAATTTCTTCAATACCCTGTTTACCCACTTCAATAGTGCCTAACAACTCTTTTGCCTGTGATAATTTTTCTTCATTGCTCCCGCTGATGTTGAGATAATTTTCAATGATCTTTATTTGTGCCGGATTCAATCCTCTTTGTGCCAGTTCTTCTTTTACTTTTTCCAAACCTATCTTATCCAGTTTATCGATAGCAATGGTGATGTCCATCATCCTGGCCGCCCCGCCACATAATTCTGACAGGGCCATTAATATTTTTCTGTTATTGATCCTTAACTCATAATTCGCAATGCCTAACTGTACAAATACTTCGTGATAAATATTGGCCAGTTCCACTTCATTCAGCAGTGAAGTGCTGCCCACCACATCTGCATCGCATTGCGTGAATTCGCGGTAACGGCCTTTTTGCGGCCTGTCGGCACGCCATACCGGTTGAACCTGATATCTTCTTAACGGGAAAGTTAATTGGGCACTGTTCATTGCTACATAGCGGGCGAATGGGATGGTAAGGTCGTACTTTAATGCCCTCTCGGTAAGTGCTGAAGTGTTTTTTCCCTGTAATAATTTTTCAAATCCTTCTTTGGCTTTATCCGTATTTTTTGGATCACTGAGACCGTTATTCAAAATTTTAAAAATGAGCTTATCGCCTTCCTCACCATATTTTCCCATCAATGTTTCCAGGTTTTCAAAAGCAGGGGTTTCCAATGGTTCAAAACCATAGACCTCAAAAATATTTTTGATGGTGGAAAAAATATGATTACGCTTACGCACAACCGCTGCCGGAAAATCCCTGGTGCCCTGTGGTATTGAAACTTTATTGTTCATTAAAAAGGATTAAGCAGCAGTAACTGCATATTTTTCTATAATTTTTTTACAGCCATTACTGATGATCGCAAACACTTCATGATAGCCCGGTTCGGGCCCGTACCAGGGATCTGGTACATCCCTATTTTGGCCTGGATGTAATTCATTCAGGAACAAATCTACTTTTTGTTCCTCAAATTTTTCTTTGGATATCCTTTTCATTTCTTCCAATACATCGGCAGCCATGGCATAGATCTTATCATACTCACCCATGTCGGCTGCAACAAAAGGCCTGCTTCTTTGCCCGCTAATGTCGATGCCGTTTTGTTTGGCTACTTTCCTGCTCAACTCATGGGGTGGCTCACCGGTATGGTACCCATTGGTTCCGGCGCTTTCCACTACCCAGTTTAACCCTGCTTTTGAAACCATGTCCTGTAAAATCCCTTCTGCCAAAGGGCTGCGGCATATATTACCGAGGCAGACCATCAAAATCTTCATTGCGCAAAGATAAGCAACAAGGAGCAGTCTGATTATTTGAAGCCCTTTATCGTAATGATTCTCC
>JAYWAN010000130.1:0-12255 GCA_043782405.1 Chitinophagaceae bacterium | reverse complement strand
ATATCATCTTCAGGAATGATACCACCACCGGTAAGTAATACATCATTCATCCCCTTTTCTTTCATCAATGCAATTAGCTTTGGAAAAACGGTATTGTGGGCACCGCTTAAGATACTGATGCCAATAGCGTCTACGTCTTCCTGTAAGGCAGCGTTCACCACCATTTCAGGTGTTTGGCGCAGGCCTGTATAGATCACTTCCATGCCGGCATCCCTTAAAGCTGTTGCAATAACCTTGGCGCCACGGTCGTGGCCATCCAAACCAACTTTAGCCACCAAAACCCTTACGGGTCTTTTTACTTCATTATCCATAACGAGTGATATTCGTTGCGTAAAAGTAAGTAATTAACCCTAAAGCATTACAGGCATTGCTGATTTAAGAATTGTAAAGTGGCTTTGTTGTAATCGCTGTACATCTGGTGGTCTGAAACAGCCAGGTCAATTTGTTCAAGTACAAATAAGCGCTGCGACAGGGTAAGACTTAATAGTTCAGGAAAAGCAGCAGGATTGGCAATGAATGCTGCACTTAATGCATCGGAGTAACCGATAAAATAATTTTTACTGGTCAGGTACCCTTTGTTTTTTAATTCAGTAAATACTGTCGCTGATTTTGCAAGGGTGATATCACCACGCCTGGCAAATCTTTCGGGATACAATGGTGACCGTTCTTTAATAAAATATTTACTGCATATACCCCTTCCGGTAAGTGTATTGGAATTTGACAAAGCATCTGCATTGCCCTGCGGCCCCACATTATCATTATTATCAAAACGGGCCATGCAAAATTGCAGCGGGGTTTGAGAAGTTAGTGCCACCAGGGTGCCCCCGGGTGCACAATAACTGACAGCAGCTTTGTATTTGTAAGTTGCCGACAATGCTGCAGAATAAGCACCACCGTTACTCATACCAACAGAATACCTCAACTTGGTTCTGTTGGTAACACCCCTGTTATAAAATGTGTCGGTAATTACCCTGATGTTCACATAATCAACATTTGTCAGTGTATCTACGGGTGTAATGGCCCAGCGTAATTTACCATCACCATTTGCATCTATACCTGTTGTGGCTTCTTCGGCTTCTGTAACAATAATGCCAAAGCCGTCATTCACCAGGTCTTTATACAATTGTTTAACTTCAAAATTATTCACCAGGTTTTGTGCAGTACCCCCCGTGCCATGCAATAAATAAACAAAGCCCTTGTGCCCGGCCGGGAAAAAATAATACACCGGCTTAAGCCTGTCTCTTCCCCTTATCTGTTCAAACTGTAAGGTAACAGGTGTTATTGCTTTAATATTACCGGTGAAAGCAACATCTCTTGGGGGCATGATAAACCAGGTATGCCATTCATTCTTTGCGTTGAGCAGTGAAGCATCGGTGCTGCTCCAGGTATCAAATTGCTGGCTATCCGTATACGCTGTGCTGAAAATATGTACCGTATCTCCCACTTTATATTTACCAGCGCCGTAACCATTGCTTACTGTTACCGTTGCACTATCAACAGTTACAGGTGTTACTCCCGAACCGGAATTTTTGCTGCAGGCAAAAAGAATAGCGAGGCTGAGCAGGGGCAGTAATTTGTACATAGTGATTGTTAGCGTTGAGTAGAAATAAAAAGTTTAATGGCTAAAAACATTTCTTGCTTTTTCGATGCGCTTGATGGCCTCTTCCTTTCCGATTGTTGCGGCAATTACAAAAACACCCGGTCCCATTTTACTGCCCACCAGCATCACCCGGAATATCATTTGTAATTCACCCACCTTAATATTTTTTTCTGTTGCCAATTCCTTGAATATTTTTTCAATTTCTTCTGTGTTCCAGATTTGCCCATTGGCATACCTGCTCATCAATACATCAAAGTATCCTGCCTTTGCCTCATCCCATTTTGGTTTTACAGCAGCTTCATCATACACCGAAGGCGTTTCAAAAAAGAAACAGCCCTGCTCATAAAAATCAGTAAGCAGTGTACACCTGTCTTTAACCAGTTCTATTACCTTTTCTAATCTTTCTTTACCGATCCCTGTTATTCCTTTTGATGTAAATACCGCTTCAACTTTCAAGAGCAAACTTTCAGCGGTCATCTTTTTGATCCATTCATGATTGAACCATTTAGCTTTTTCAAAATCAAATTTAGCCCCACCCTTATGCACCCTTTCTATACTGAATTTTTCGATCAGTTCTTCCATGGTATATATCTCCTGCTCTGTTCCGTCATTCCAGCCCAAAACCGCTAAAAGATTATTGAATGCTTCAGGTAAAAAACCGATCTCCTTAAAACCCTTCGTGATATCCCCGGTCAGGGGGTCTTTCCAGTCCATGGCATATACAGGAAAACCAAGCCTGTCGCCATCTCTTTTGCTCAGTTTACCATTACCATCGGGTTTTAATATTAATGGAAGATGTGCCCATTGCGGCATTTTATCCAACCCAAATAAATATTTCCATAATAAAATATGAACGGGTGCGCTTGGCATCCATTCTTCTCCGCGAAAAGCATGGGTTATCTTCATTAAATAATCATCCACCACCACAGCCAGGTGATAGGTAGGCATTCCATCTGCTTTCAGCAATACTTTATCATCTACATTATTGGTATCAAATTCCATTTCGCCCCTGATCATATCGGTGAAAGCGACCATTTCATTGGCATCCACTTTTATCCTGATCACATGTGGTGTTCCGGCGTCAAGTAATTTTTTTGTTTCTTCGGGTAACAGGCGCAATGAATTGTTCATGCTCATCCTGATCGCATTATCATATTGTAAACTCCCGCTTCCTGCAGCTTTGAGCCGCTCACGCATGGCATCCAGTTCCTGTGGCGTATCAAAAGCATAATAGGCATGGCCTTCCTTAACCAGTTGCTCTGCATATTGCCGGTAAATTTCTTTTCTTTCACTCTGGCGATAAGGCGTATAGGCGCCGCCGTGTACCACACTTTCATCGGGTTCAAGTCCGCACCATTTCAAACACTCAAATATGTATTCCTCTGCACCTTGTACAAACCTTGTTTGGTCGGTATCTTCAATACGAACGATAAAATCGCCTCCATGTTTTTTTGCGAAAAGATAATTGAATAAAACAGTGCGTACACCACCTAAATGCAGGCCACCGGTAGGACTTGGGGCAAAACGAACTCTTACTTTGCTCATAGTTGCAAAGATAATAGCCCTAACAAATATTACCGGAACTGATTTAACGCTTGTTAAATAAAAGAAAAATACAATATTTAAAACCGGCTAACGTTGAAGGGCCGGATTTGGCAGGAAATAAAAAAATATTCCGGGAAGATTAAACTTTTGTACTGAATGGCCATCTATAACCATTCACCAATTTAAAAAACTCAAAAAAATCAATTTTATGAAAACAAAAACCAAATTTCTCCTGGCAGCTGTCCTGGCAGTCTCCGTCTTCTTCGTGAGCTGTAAAAAAACGAATACGGATTCTACAGACAATACCGACCTGGCCACACATGCTGATGACCAGTCAAATTTTTCTCAGAATTCAGACGATATTGCCACTGATGCCAATACCACCATCGATAGCTATGATGCTTTTAATGGTCACGGTCCCACTAACACAGAAGGCCTTCCCTGCAATGCCACTTCAGTGCTGGATTCTACTAATGGCCTAAGAACAATAACCATTACCTATAATGGACCAAATTGTTTAGGTAACCGCACCCGTGTAGGTGTGGTAGTACTTTCGATGCCTTTGGCAATGCATTGGAAAGATGCCGGCGCAGTGTTAACCATTAATGTTCAGAATTTAAAGATCACCAGGGTATCTGATGGTAAAAGTATTACGATCAATGGCATTACCACTGTTACTAATGTGAGTGGTGGCCGTTTAAAAGACCTTGCTTCTTTGGGTACCATTACCCATACCATTGCAAGTTCGGGTATGACGGTTAGTTTTGATAACGGATCACAAAGATCATGGCAGATAGCCAAACAAAGGGTATTCACTTATAATAATGGTATTGTTATCACCACTACAGGAACTCATGTGGATGGAGCCATAACCGGCATAGCAGAATGGGGTACCAACCGTTTTGGAAACAGCTTTGTAACTGCCATCACACAACCAATGGTTATTCGCCAGGATTGTAGTTTCAGGCTGGTAAGCGGACAGGTAACACACAGCAGGTTATTGGCCACAGTGGTAGTTACATTTGGCCTGGATGCTACAGGAAACCCGGTAACATGCCCTTCAGGAACCTTTTATTTTAAAGCAGTATGGACTGGTGCTAATGGTGTGGTAAGAACATATATTTTACCCTATTAATAAACGCATCTAATTTTTATACGGCCGCCAATTTTTGGCGGCCGTTTTTATTGGGATAAGGCTGCAATGACTTTTTTGTGGTGTGTTATTATAAACAATACGGCATCGCTTTTTTAAGAAGCCGCTGTTATCTTCAAAGTACCCATGCCGGGCTTAATTCAATTTATATTAATTTGCCCTATGTTTTATTTTATCAGAACACCATGGTGGTTAAAGCGCTTATATAAAAGTTGTACCTGGCAAATGCCGGGCAAGGATAAGGTGATCTATCTTACATTCGATGATGGCCCGCACCCGGTGATCACCCCCTTTGTTTTGGACGAACTGAAAAAATATGATGCCAGGGCCACTTTCTTTTGCATTGGTAAGAATTTATTGGCAAACCCGGATGTGTATAAAAGAATACTGGCAGAAGGGCATGCCGTGGGCAATCACAGTTTTAGCCATCTGAATGGCTGGACAACAAATAATGCCGCCTGGCTCGATGATATTGCGGGAGCAAAAAAATATATTGATTCTGATCTGTTCAGGCCGCCGTATGGCAGAATCACCCGTTTTCAGTTAAAAGCATTGGCGGGCAATGCATACCGGCTCCGTACAGTCATGTGGAGTGTTTTAAGTGGCGATTTTGATACCGGGATCACACCGGAACTATGTTACAAAAATGTTGCCCGGAATGCGAAGGGTGGTTCTATCATTGTGTTTCATGACAGCGAGAAGGCGAATGTAAGAATGAGTTATGCTTTACCGTTAGTGCTGGAATATTTTAGCGGGCAGGGTTTCCGTTTTGAAAGAATAACCAATAATGGGGGATAAAAATACCTGTAAATTCACTTTAAAGGGAGTAAAAAAATTGGGCCGGGGTAGAAACCCTGGCCCGTTTTTAATCCGTACCCTATGAAAACTAGGATAAAAATACGGTGTTGTTATTTAAAAAACAACATTTTTTTCCTGTTATTATAGCGTTATCCTGTGTGGAACGCCGTTTATATAAATGATGGCCTCATTATCGCAGTCCCCGTTACCATAATCCAGTAAAGCATAACGCCCATCCCGCATCAGCCTCACAGTTCCTTTTACGATCCAGCGGCAGGTGAATTTCTTTATCAGCGGATCTACGATATTGGCTGACCAGCTATGGCCGGCTGAATTTGAACCCGTTGAACCACCCGTGATCCGGTATACATCATCCAAAGGATAAGCAGGTGTACCATTGCCTTCTATTTGTAATACATCTTTTACGCTATTCCATTTTCTCCAGTTACTGGTGTTGGTATTGGTAATTTTACCGTCAATTACTGATACCTTCCAGCCTTGCATATTATTTACACTGGTATTTTCTGTGATATGGGTGCCTTCGATCTTAAAACTGTCAACATAAAAGCCAACAAATGTTGTAGATACTTTTGCACCGGGCACTACCATGGGATTGGTGTAAATAGATACGATCTTACCCTTCCTGTATTTTCCATCACGGCCTAAACAGCCTGTGCCAAAATCAATGGTTACGGTTTTTGGAAAAACATGGGGAATGTTGGGCACTACGGTAATCGTAAAGCATGGAGCCAGGGTATCGGGTGTTCTGCCCAAAGAATAAAGGCCCGATACATTTGAACCAACACCAAGGTCTTCGCCAACCTGGCTGCTGTTCATACTTGCCGTGATGTTGAATACATCATCGAATTGTTGTTCTGTTTCAGCATCCTGGGTAGTGGCTTCTACGGTAGCTGCTGTTTCAGTGGCATCTTCTATTGGCGTTGTTGGGGTACTTGCACTGGTATCTTTTTTACAACCCGTGAAAGTAATAGCTCCGGTTAGCGCAAGCGCCATGAGCCACGCGGTAACGTGTTTTGTCTTTTTCATAAAATTAATTTTTTAAATAAAGGTGAATAATATAACCTCCTTATGACGGGGTGCCTCCGGCAAAGTTTAAAGAAGCGTTAAAATTTTTTTAAGCATTTTTGTGTTTTATACTGATATCACCAGTTCCAGACGAAGACGTATTGGTGGTAAATAGCCGGCTCAAAAGAATAATGTATGGTACTAACAGACACTCATTGTCATCTTTACTTAGATGAGTTTAAAGCCGATATTGATGGCATGATAAAAAATGCGGAAGCGGCAGGCGTACATAAATTTTATTTACCTGCTATTGACAGCAGTGAGACGGATAATTTATTACAACTCGAAAAAAAATTCCCCGGTAAATGTTTTGCCATGATGGGATTGCATCCCTGCTCGGTAAAAGCAAATTATAAAACGGAATTAAAGCTGGCAGAAGACTGGCTTACCGGAAGAAAATTTATTGCTATAGGCGAAACAGGCCTGGATTTTTACTGGGATAAAACTTTTGCCACAGAACAATATGATGCATTCAGGATCCAGGCCGAATGGGCCCTGCACTACAATTTGCCGATCGTTATCCATACCCGTAATGCGATGCAGGAAACAATTGATGTAGTGAAAGAATTTGTGCCACGCGGCTTAAAAGGGATATTTCACTGCTTCAGCGGCACTCATGAAAATGCAATGGAAATTATTGATGCAGGATTTTACCTGGGCATTGGCGGCGTGCTTACTTATAAGAATTCGGGATTGGCTGAAGTGATCGAAAAAATAGACCTGCAGCATATTGTACTGGAAACGGATGCCCCTTATTTAACGCCGGTTCCGTTCAGGGGTAAAAGAAATGAAAGCAGCTATTTAAAATATATTGTGGAAAAACTGGCCCTGGTAAAAAATATTCCGGCACAGGAAATTGCTGCAATAACCACGGCAAATGCAGAAAAAATATTCACGCAGTAATTTATTTGCCCTTTTTTTCAGCGGCAAGGAATATATTTCGGATCACCTGCTGCGGTATCATGTTAATTATACAGAGCTGAAAAAAGATGATAATGCTTTCAGGTACCTGGTATAATATGGCGATTGAATTACGCATCCCTTAAAACCTTAACAAAATTTACTATTCCCGATCATTTCCTTATCTTAGTGCATACAAATGAAGCCTTATAACAGTTATACCATCCCTTCAGCCGCCGTAGTTACTACAACTACCGGAACAACTACAACCCGTTAAGGGTTATACATTTTCATATCAACATTGGGCTAAGGCTATTTACACAAACAGTTTTCTACTATCATTAAATAAATAATCATGCAGGTCTTAAAATTCGGCGGAAGTTCTGTTGCATCGGCAGAAAACATCAATAAGGTTGTTGAAATTCTCACTAACAGGTGGGGTGGTGAAAAAAAAATAGTAGTGGTATCTGCACTTGGCGGCATAACTGATCTGTTATTGCAGGCTGCACAACTTGCTGCAGCCAATGATGAAAGGTATAAAACAACCCTGCATGAAATTGAACAGCGGCACCTGGATGCAGTGAAAGAATTACTGCCGGTTATGATACAAAGCAGTGCATTAAGTCTCACTAAAAAACTGTGCAATGAAATTGAAGATATATGTAACGGAATATTTCTGCTGGGAGAATTATCGGCCCGCACAAAGGATAATATCATGAGTTATGGCGAACTCCTTTCCTCACAGATCATCGCGGCAAAATTAAGATCGCTGGAATTGAATGTGGAGTGGAAAGACTCCAGGCAATTGATCATCACCGATAATAGTTTTGGCGGAGCTGTTGTGGATTTTTCTTTGACCAGTAAAAATATCCGGGAATATTTTTCATTATCTGCGGCGGATCTTTTTATACTACCCGGATTTATCGCAGCAGATGCGGCAAGCAATACCACTACCTTGGGTAGAGGCGGATCTGATTATACTGCTGCTATCTTGGCTGCAGCCGTAGACGCAACAGCGCTGGAAATATGGACAGATGTATCAGGAATGATGACAGCCGATCCAAGGATCGTAACCAACCATAAATTGATTCCGCAGATATCTTACCAGGAAGCGATGGAGCTTTCGCATTTTGGCGCCAAAGTGATTTACCCGCCAACGATACAGCCGGTAATGAACAAGAATATCCCGGTATTGATAAAAAACACTTTTGCCCCGGGTGATGAAGGAACCATCATTCAAAATGCATCCATGAAAAGCGGTAATGCCATCCGCGGTATTTCCAGTATCAATAATATTTCATTGCTAAGTCTTGAAGGCAGCGGCATGGTAGGTATTCCCGGTTTCTCCAAACGCCTCTTTGAAGCATTGGCCGGCAAAAAGATCAATGTGATACTGATCACACAAAGTTCATCAGAGCATTCTATTTGCGTAGGTATAGAAACAGCAAATGCAGCAGTAGCAAAACTTTGTGTAGACGAGGCTTTTGCTTATGAAATTGAAACTAAAAAAGTGGAGCCACTCATCGTGGAAAACGGGCTTTCCATTATTGCACTGGTAGGAGATAATATGCGCAACCATACCGGTATAGCAGGCCGGCTGTTCAGTGCGCTGGGTAAGAACGGTATTAATATCCGTGCCATTGCACAGGGATCATCCGAAAGGAATATCTCTGCTGTTATTTCGGTGAATGATGTAAGCAAAGCAGTGAATGTGCTGCATGAGGCTTTTTTTGAAACTACTTATAAGCAGGTGCATTTATTTATTGCCGGCATTGGTAATGTAGGTGGTAAACTGATCGCACAGTTGAACCAGCAACTGGATTATTTAAAAGAACAAATGCGCCTTACTATAAAAGTGGTGGGAATAGCCAACAGTAAAAAAATACTCATCAATGATGAAGGCATCGACTTAAATAATTATACCACCCTCCTCAAAGACGGACAACCCGTTACTATTGATGAATATGTTGAGCTCATCCTTTCAAAGAATTTGCGCAACACGGTTTTTGTTGATGTAACGGCCAGTGATATTGTTGCAACCCGTTATAATAAACTGTTACAAAAAAGCATTGCCGTAGTTGCCTGTAATAAAGTGGCCTGTTCTTCTTCCTATGATTATTACAGGCAGTTAAAAGAATCCGCCCGGGAATACAATGCCCGCTTCCTGTTTGAGACCAATGTTGGTGCAGGTTTGCCCATTATCGGTACATTGAACGACCTGCTGAGCAGCGGTGATAAAATAAATAAAATGGAAGCGGTACTAAGCGGTACACTTAATTTTGTATTCAATAATTATGATGGTAAAAAGAGTTTTGCATCGGTAGTAAAACAGGCGCAGGAGGAAGGGTATACAGAACCTGATCCAAGACTGGACCTTAGCGGTAAAGATGTAATGCGCAAGATCATGATCCTGGCAAGGGAAGCCGGTAAAAAAATAGAAATGGAAGATATCAGCAATGCATCCTTCATGCCAGTGGCATGTATGACCGGCACGGTTGAGGATTTTTATACCGAGATGGAAAAGCAGGAAGATCATTTTAAAGCTATTTATCAGGAAGCGAACAGCGCGGGTAATAAATTAAAATTTGTGGCAAAATTTGAAAACGGGAAAGCTGCCGTGGGCCTCCAACAAATTAATCCCAAACATGATTTTTATCATTTGTATGGAAAAGACAATGTAGTTTTATTCTATACCAACCGTTATATCGATCAACCCCTGGTGGTAAAAGGTGCGGGTGCAGGTGCAGAAGTTACAGCAAGCGGTGTATTTGCAGACATCATCCGGGCAGCCCACAGTTATTATTAATGAAGACAATTAAAATATATTCACCCGCTACTGTCGCGAATCTTGTCTGTGGATTTGATATTTTGGGTATGGCGCTCAATGATCCGGGCGATGAAATGGAATTATCCTTAAGTGATCAGCCAGGGATAAGGATCAGCCACCTTGATGAGTTTAATTTACCAACTGAACCCGCCAATAATGTTGCAGGTGTTGCATTGCTTGCATTGCTTGAAGAGTATTCCGGCAACACAGGGTTCAACCTGGTCATCAATAAAAAAATAAAACCCGGCAGCGGACTTGGTTCCAGCGCAGCAAGCGCAGCAGGTGCAGTTGTAGCCGCTAATCATTTGCTCAATGATCATTTTAGCAAAGAAGACCTTGTTCGTTTTGCCATGAACGGCGAAAAACTGGCCAGCGGTGTAAAGCATGCTGATAATATTGCACCCTGTATTTATGGCGGGGTTACCCTTATCCGTTCTATTTTCCCCCTCGATATCATTTCACTGGCGGCACCAGCGTTATACGTAACCGTTGTTCATCCGCAGATTGAGATAAAAACGGCCGATGCCCGGCAAATTCTGCGTAAAGAAGTGCAGTTAAAGGATGCCATCAGGCAATGGGGCAATATTGCCGGATTGGTAACAGGTTTTTTGAAAAATGATTATGGGCTCATCAGCCGTTCACTGGAGGATGTGATCATTGAACCGGTTAGAAGCATCTTGATCCCGGGTTTTGATGAAGTGAAATCGGCAAGTATGGAAGCAGGTGCATTGGGCGGAGGCATCAGTGGTTCGGGGCCTTCGGTCTTTATGCTGAGTAAGGACGGGCCTACTGCAAAAAATGTGGAGCAGATCATGAAAACGATCTATGCCAAGATAGGAGTGGAGTATCATACACATGTTACTACTATCAATTACGAAGGCGTAAAAATAATTAAGTAATGCAGTTTTATAGTTTAAACAAACAGGCACCGAAGGTTGATTTTAAGACGGCTGCCATTAATGGCCTGGCACCGGATAAAGGATTGTATTTTCCTGAACATATTCCGCAGGTAAAAAAAGAGCTGATAGAAGACATCGAGCATTATTCCAATGAAGCAATTGCTTTTGAAATTATCAGGCCCTATGTTGGTGATACAATTCCCAAAGAAGAGTTGTTTCGTATTGTAAAAGAAACGATCGACTTTCCGATTCCTTTAGTTAAAGTTACCGACGATATTTTTTCATTGGAACTTTT
Source organism: Chitinophagaceae bacterium (assembly GCA_043782405.1). Classification (GTDB taxonomy): domain Bacteria; phylum Bacteroidota; class Bacteroidia; order Chitinophagales; family Chitinophagaceae; genus Ferruginibacter. The sequence continues at coordinate 1,152 of JAYWAN010000130.1, read as the reverse complement.
TCACGGGCCTACACTTGCATTTAAAGATATTGGTGCAAGGTTCATGAGCCGTTGCCTGAGTTATTTTGTAAATGACAATACTAAAAAACTAACTGTATTGGTGGCCACATCGGGTGATACCGGTGGTGCAGTGGCTAATGGTTTTTTTGATGTGGATGGTGTAGATGTGGTAATATTGTACCCTTCCGGAAAAGTAAGTGGGGTACAGGAAAAACAGCTGACAACACTTGGTAAAAATATTCATGCACTGGAAGTAGAAGGCAGTTTTGATGATTGCCAGCAAATGGTGAAACAGGCTTTTGCAGATGAGGGGCTCAATAAAAAATTATTCCTCACTTCTGCCAACTCGATCAATGTGGCCCGCTGGCTGCCTCAGCAATTTTATTATTTCTTCGCCTGGAAACAGTGGGCGGCAAAAAATGAAACACCGGTAATAAGCGTACCCAGTGGCAATTTCGGAAATATCTGCGCAGGGTTGATGGCACGGGCTTCCGGGTTACCTGTTAAACATTTTATTGCAGCCTGCAATGTCAATAACACCGTACCCCGTTTTTTAACTACTGCAGTTTATGAGCCAAAGAAAGCTGTTGCAACAATCAGTAATGCGATGGATGTTGGTGACCCGAGTAATTTTATTAGGATACTTGAGATATTTCATCAGCAGATAAACCATTTGAAAAATTCAGTAACCGGTTACACCATCAGTGATGAAGCAACAAAACAGGTTATTGCGGAAGTGTATCTAAAACAAAAATATTTATTGGACCCTCACGGCGCAGTGGCTTATGGGGCACTGCAGCTATTCCTTCAGGCTAATCCGGGAGCCAAAGGAATTTTTTTAGAAACAGCCCACCCTGTAAAATTTTATGATGTTGTAGAGCCTGTTATCAATGAAAAGATCGTTATCCCCGGCCCAATAAATAATATTTTAGGAATAGAAAAGAAGAGCCGGGTGATTGCCCCCAAATTTGCTGTATTGAAGGAGATTTTATCAGCATTATAATGCCAATCTTTAGGCGGTATGCAACTAACATCGTAAATTCGCCCTCCTTTTGGAGACTTGTCCGAGTGGTTGAAGGAGCACGCCTGGAAAGTGTGTATACGGGAAACTGTATCATGAGTTCGAATCTCATAGTCTCCGCTTTAACCTCC
>JAYWAN010000129.1:0-12298 GCA_043782405.1 Chitinophagaceae bacterium | reverse complement strand
CTGGAAAGCGCCCTTCCACCAGTTGCCGCTCACTGCACCATTGCAATAATATTTTATTCCCAGGTATTCCACTTCATCCTGCAAATGGATGTGGCCACTGATGCAGCAACGGATATGGACGCTAAGAACTTTTTTCGTTCCATGAGTATTACTTTAAATAGGCAGCCATTTCAATTTGATATTGTTGTGCAATTGCCCTTGCTTCGGTAGCGAAATTTTCTTTTTCACTTGCGTAGATGATGGCCCTTGATGCGTTTACTAAAAGACCACAGTCTTCATTCATTCCGTATTTACTCACTTCGGCTAAACTTCCCCCCTGGAAACCAACACCCGGCACCAATAAAAAATAATCAGGAATTATTTTTCTTATACCGGCCAGGTCGCTGGCTTTTGTTGCGCCCACTACAAACATTAAATTTTCGGGATTGCCCCACTGGCTTACTTTACGTAACACGGTTTCATATAAAAATTCTTCACCGATTTTTTGCTGTTCAAAATCGCTGCTACCCGGATTGCTGGTCAGGCCCAATACGATGGCCCATTTATTTTCATATTCCAAAAAGGGCCGCACACTATCTTCTCCCATATAGGGTGCAACAGTTACTGCATCAAAATTCATTGTTTCAAAAAATGCTTTGGCATATTGCGAAGAAGTGTTACCGATATCCGCACGTTTGGCATCAGCAATTTTAAAATGACTGTTGGGAATATAATTCACCGTTTGTTCTATCGCCTCCCAGCCTTTTGCGCCCATCGCTTCGTAAAAAGCCGTATTTATCTTATACGCTACGCAAAGGTCTTTTGTAGCATCAATGATCTGCTTATTGAAGTTAACGATCGCATCGGGCCGGGATCGTAAATGTGCAGGAATTTTAGTGATATCCGTATCCAGCCCAACACAGAGATAAGAGCCCTTTGAATTAATTTGTTCTATAAGTTGCTTTCTTGTCATCGGGTAAAGTTAATTTGCAAAATCCATTAATCGTTTAATCTGTGTTCCATTTCGGCTGCAATCATTCCGGAATTAGTATCACCTCTCTTCTTCAACTCTTTGATAATATTTTTTTGAGACTTCTCATCCCTGTTCTGGCTTAGTTTAAAAACATTGTCAAGTTTTTCTACCTCGATGGTAAAACCCACGATTGCTTTTACCATATGTTCAACATATGTTGCCGGCAGTTTATCAAAAGCAGCAGTGCTTTCGGGCCCTTCGTATTTATTAGTGATATCTTTAACCGCATTATAAGTCCCCTGTTCATCCTTGAATTTGATCTTTCCATTTGCATGTACCACCATATAATTCCAGGTACTTCCCATCACAGGATTCGTGTACCAGCTGGCGCTGATATGTGCATGCGGACCATTAAAGACCACCAGCACGTCATTATTTTTTTCAAAAGCAAGATGATGGTCTGTTTTCTTCATCATGTGCCCGCTTAAAAATATCCGCCCATCTTCCTGCACGTCTACTTCCAGCGGAATATGTGTTGCCACAGGGTATTGTTCACCAAAACCCGTGATCATTGCAAAGGAATTTTTTTTCATGAAGGCAATTACTTTTGCCTGATCTTCTTCGGTATAGTAAGAAAATTTATACATCGTCGTTTTATTTTTATGAGAGCAACCCCAGCATCTTTTTCTCCACCTCTTCACCGGGCCATTGGGTTTCAATATCCGGCATTGCCATTATTTGTTGCATGATCGCTTCCTGTTTTATACTGTTCTTTAATGCCTCGCTGTAACGTATATGCGGACTAAAAGTTACCTGCGAATAAGCCGGTACCCATTTGCCCGGATATTTTTTATGGAAAGCAGCTTCAATTTTTTTCTGTAATAAAAATTTTGGATCGCCCACCTTATCCCTCATCTCCACAAAATTATTCAGCGCAAGGTCGGCAATGGCATCACCATCCGGTTTTCTTAATTGCTGGTATTCTTCTAAAATGACGGACCAGTTTTCATTGTGTTTATCAATTAAACTGTTCAGCACAACGCAATCTTCAAAACCACAGTTCATCCCCTGGCCAAAGAAAGGGACAATGGCATGTGCAGCATCACCGATCAAAGCAAACTTATCTTCCCTGATCCACGGATAAGATTTTATGGTAACCAATGAAGACGTGGCGTTATTGAAAAAATCATCTTCTAATGCCGGCATTAACGGCACTGCATCTGTAAATGTATTTTCAAAAAATGACTTTAGTTTTTCTTTTGTATCCAGGCTTGCAAAAGAAGGGTCTCCTTCAAATGGAAAAAATAAAGTGCAGGTAAAACTCCCGTCAATATTCGGTAAGGCGATCAGCATGTAATTGCCGCGGGGCCAAATGTGAAGGGCATTCTTCTCCATTGCAAATTCACCATTGGGGCCTGCCGGTATGTTGAGCTCTTTATAGCCAAAATCAATATAGTATTGCTGGTATTGAAAACGATCATGCTGCAGCTGGTGTGTAAGCCTTGCTGCAGAAAACGCACCATCGCTTCCGAAGAGAAGTTTATAATTGATAGTTGATAATTGATTGCCGGCATTTTTAAATTGAATGGTATTTTTTTTCCAGTCGATACTTTCACATTGTTGGTTAAAAAATATCTCTGCACCGCTTTGTTCAGCAAGGTCCATCAGTTTTTTGTTCAATTCGCCCCGTGACACGGAGTTAATATATTGCCCGTCATTCCCATATTGTTGATAGGCATTGCTGCCATCCGCATTGTGGATATATCTGCCATTCATAGGGATAGCAATTTTTTTTATTGCTTCCATGATGCCCACTTCTTCCAATGCTTTAATACCCCTGTCGCTTAAGGCGAGGTTGATAGAACGTCCAGCGATCATTTTTTCTTTGCGCATATCTCCCCTGCGTTCATATATTTTTACTTTGTACCCGCGTTTGCACAGATAGATCGAAAGTAATGAACCAACAAGCCCTGCACCAATTATTATGGTTTCTTTTTTCTGCATCAATCTTTGTTTAAAATGGCTTTTACAATTTGTCCGAATGTAAATACATCCTTAAATGTATTGTACAGCGGAACAGGCGCAACACGTATCACATTGGGCTCTCTCCAGTCGGCCAGTACACCATGTTGTTTCAATGCTTCAAATACTTCCCTTCCCTTTTGCAACATCAGCATACTTACCTGGCAGCCCTTCTCTTTTTCGTTGCGTGGAGTAATGAGCTCAATTAATTTTTCTTTTGATGAGGCATTGATATCATCCAAAATAAATAAGAGGTAATTACTTAACTGCTGACCTTTTGCAAATAAATTTTCCAACCCCGCATCTTCAAAAATATCCAATGACGCTTTATGCGCAGCCATGCTAAGTATTGGCGCATTGCTCAATTGCCATCCTTCTGCAGTGGGAATGGGTTTAAAACCTTTCTCCATTTGAAAACGCGTAGCTTTCTCGTAACCCCACCATCCTGCAAGCCTGGGTAAGCCTGCATTAGCAATATGTTTTTGATGGATGAATACACCTGCTACTCCACCCGGGCCGCTGTTCAAATATTTATAACTGCACCAGCAGGCAAAATCAAGATCCCATTCGTGCAATTTCAATTCAACATTACCAACTGCATGCGCAAGGTCAAATCCACAATAGGTGCCGGCAGCATGTGCAGCTGCGGTAATTGTTTTTATGTCAAATACCTGGCCGGTATAATAATTAACACCGCCAAATAAGACCAATGCAGTTGAATTGCCATGCTCTTTTATTGCAGAAAGAATATCTTCTGTGCGGATATTATATTCTCCTTCTCTTGCAGATATTTCAATGATGGTATCGTCCGGGTTCAACCCGTGTAACCTTACCTGCGATTCCAATGCATATTGATCGGAAGGAAAAGCTTTAGCTTCACAAATGATTTTATAACGTTCTTTTGCGGGTTGGTAAAAACTGGTCATCAATAAATGCAGGTTCACTGTCAGCTGATTCATCACCACTACTTCTTCGGGTAATGCGCCAACAAGTTTTGCAACCTGCTGCGGAAAAATTTCGTGGTAACTGAACCATGGATTGGTGGCATGAAAATGGCCTTCCACGCCAAAGTTGGCCCAGTCTTCCAGTTCATTCACTACATAATCCTGTGTGGTCTTAGCTTGCAGGCCAAGAGAGTTGCCGGTAAAATAGATCGATTCACGCCCATTGATGACAGGGATATAGAATTGTTCCCTGAAATGTTTTAACGGATCATTTTCATCCAGTTGTTTGGCAAATGCCGGTGTATTTTCAAAAATCATTATTGATTTTTTAATCTATTGTTGCTACTACCTTCAATTCTATTGCTATTGGCGTAGGTAAACTTTTTACTTCTACCGTTGTTCTGCAGGCCTGGACCGAAGTAAAATACTCTCCGTAAATTTTGTTATAAACAGGAAAATCTTTTTTCATGTTGGTTAAGAAAACCGTTACGTCTACAATTTTATCCCAACTGCTGCCGCTGGCTTCCAGCACGGCTTTCACATTGGCAAAAACGGAATGGCATTCTGCTTCAATATCATATTTCACAATATTGCCTTCCGCATCCAATTCTAACCCGGGAATAGAATTGTCTGTTGCATTACGGGAACCGATACCCGAAAGAAATAAAAGATTGCCAACTTTTCGGGCATGTGGATATGCACCTAAGGGTTTGGCAGCGGAATGAGTGAGGATCGTTTCTTGTTTCTGGTTGGTTGAGATTCTATGCTGAAATTTGGGGCCTGTTTTTTCTGATGTGTTTAAATATTTAATGAAAGCACCGATCTTTTTTCCTACCTTATCTGCGAGTTCAAAAAGTTCATCAAATTGTTCTTTAGATAGATAATTACGATTTTGACATCTTATCAATTGTGAATGTAATTCTGAGGCTGAAGCTCTGGCAATGCTTAAGAATTGTACAAATTCGAGCCTGCCGCCACGACCAAATCCTTCGGCGATATTGTCAGGAATTGAACCTACAGATTTATTCATCTGATCTTTAAGAGCAAAATCTTTTGAAAGCGGACCGCTTATTAAGCAGGAAAAAATTTTTTTCTCCAATTCATTGGCAAGCTGCCAAACTTCCAACTCTGTAAATTTATTTACTGTAGCCATAATTACTAAATCACAAATTATAAAAACTAGAAACGATTAAACCAGTAACGAGAAACCTGAAACATTTAAAACTGTACACAAATATTCTTCGTTTCTGTAAAAAACCTCAACGCTTCCCAGCCACCTTCTCTGCCTACACCGCTATTCTTCATACCGCCGAACGGAGTGCGCAGGTCTCTCACGAGCCAGCAATTGATCCAGATAATCCCCGATTGGATATTTGCTGCCATGCTGCCGGCCCTGCTGATATCCTGCGTCCAGATCGATGCTGCCAAACCGTACGTACTTGTATTGGCCAATTGCAGCGCTTCTTCTTCCGTTTCAAAGGGCTGTAATGTTACAACGGGGCCGAAGATTTCTTCCCTATTGGTTTTGCAACCTGGTCCCAGGCCTTCAATAACAGTTGGTTCAATAAAATATCCATTGGCACATCTTCCTTCCCCAACTATTGCATTGCCCCCACATAGAATTGTTCCGCCTTCCTGTTTCGCTGTTTCAATGCAAGCAATCACTTTATCGAAATGCATCTTGCTTACAATGGCCCCTTGTTTTGTGTTCTCATCGAAAGGGTCGCCTACGGTCAATTTTTTTATTGCTGCGATGAATTCAGTTTTAAATTTTTCATAAACGGGCTTCTCTATTAATATTCTGCTGCCGCATAAACAAATCTGCCCCTGGTTACTGAAAGAAGAGCGGACCGTTTCCTTCATCATTTTATCCCAGTCGCAATCGCCAAAAATGATATTCGGATTTTTCCCACCAAGTTCCAATGATAATTTTTTAAACATCGGAGCCGCCAGGGCGGCTATACGCTCCCCGGCCCTCGTACTACCGGTAAAGGATATGGCTTTAATATCCGGATGCTTTACAATGGCTTCGCCGCAATGCGGGCCGGTACCATGTACGATATTCAACACGCCATTGGGCAAGCCTGCTGCCGCACAGATCTTTCCCAAAAGAAAAGCCGTTACCGGTGTTACTTCAGATGGTTTCGCAATCACACAGTTACCTGCCGCTAATGCAGGAGCGATCTTCCAGGTAAATAAATACAAGGGTAGGTTCCAGGGAGAGATGCAACCAACAATACCGATGGGCTGCCGTAAAGTATAGTTTACCGCTTTATCTTCCATGCTATGCGATTCGTTAGCAAAATGCATGATGCCTGTTGCAAAGAACCTGAAGTTGGAAGAAGCACGGGGAATATCCATTTGTTTACTCAGCCATAAAGGTTTGCCGTTATCAACTGTTTCGGCAATGCTGAGTTCATCAATATTTTCATCAATGAGTTCTGCAATCTTATTTAAGATGAGGAATCTTTTTTCTACCGGCATGGTGCTCCATTCAGCAAAAGCTTTTTTTGCGGCTTTTACTGCAACATTGATATCTTTTTCATTGCTGTCGGGGATCTGTCCGTACACTTCGCCTGTAGCGGGATTGATATTATCGATAAACTGACCACTTAATGGCCCTATAAAATTACCGTCAATAAAATTCTCCAGGTGATATGGAACCGTCAATTGCATGGGTAAAGGTAAAAGTTAAAAGTCAAAAACAAAAAGTAAGTGATCGAAACAGTTTTTGCTTCTAACTTTTCACTTTTCACTTTAAATTTTAGTTATCTTACAATATTAAAACTCTTTTTATGGCCGTAACAGCTCCCTTTAATTTAAAGAAATGGATAGATGAACACCGCGATCTGCTGAAACCGCCCGTGGGCAATCAATGTGTATATAAGGATACAGCGAACTTTATTGTGATGGTGGTAGGCGGTCCTAACTCACGCAAAGATTATCATTTCAACGAAAGTGAGGAATTGTATTTCCAGGTGGAGGGAAATATTGTACTGAAAATTATTGACGATGGTGTGCCTAAAGATATTGCTATCAATGAAGGCGATATGTTCTTACTGCCACCCAAAACGCCGCATTCGCCGCAGCGTGGACCCAATACCGTTGGACTGGTGATAGAAAAAGTAAGGGATGAAGAAGAAGACGGTTTTTTATGGTATTGCGAAAATTGCGGCAATAAATTATACGAAGAATATAAAGTGATCACCGATATTGTTGCACAGCTTCCGCCGGTGATGGAAGGTTTTTACAATGATGAGATGAAAAGGACCTGTAGTAAATGCGGGGCAGTGATGAGCCCGCCGGTGAGGAAAGGCTAATGCAACGTTGCTCGTTTCTTGTTGCTAGTTGATTCGTTTCTTGTTTTCTAAACCTGGAGCAAGCTAGTAGAAAAATCAGAAAACGAGGTGCCAAAAAACGGGAAATAACCAACCAGAAACAAGAAACATTTTCTTAAATGAAGATCGACATTCACACCCATATCATGCCGGAGAAAATGCCTAACTGGACACAAAAATTCGGCTATGGCGATTTCATTCACCTGGAGCACAGAAACTGTGAAGCCTGTATGATGAAGGGCGACACCGTTTTTCGTGTAGTAGAGAATAACTGCTTCGACGCCTCGGTAAGGGTAAAGGATATGGATAAAACTAACGTTACCGTACAGGTGCTTTCAACCATTCCTGTTTTATTCAATTATTGGGCAAAGCCCGTAGATGCTTTGGAAACCTCCCGGTTTTTTAATGACCATATCGCGGAAACAGTCGACAAAGATCCCGGGAAATTTATAGGTATTGGTACTGTTCCGCTGCAGGACAGTGAAATGGCGATAAAAGAGATGGAACGTTGTGTACAGGAACTAAAAATGCCCGGCCTCGAAATTGGCAGTAACGTAAATCAAAAGAACCTGGACGAAAGGGAATTTTTTCCTTTTTATAAACGGGCAGAAGAACTGGGCTGTGCTTTATTTGTGCATCCCTGGAAAATGATGGGCTTAAGGCAAATGGAAAAATACTGGTTGCCTTGGTTAGTGGGTATGCCTGCTGAAACTGCAAGGGCCATCTGCTCCATGATATTTGGCGGTGTACTTGAAAACTTCCCAAAACTACGGGTGGCGTTTGCCCATGGCGGCGGCTCTTTTCCCCTTACGATCGGAAGAATTGAACACGGCTTTAATGTGCGGCCCGACCTGGTAGCGATAGATAATAATGTTAATCCCAGGAATTACGTTGGTAAATTCTGGATCGATAGCCTGGTACATGATGAAAAGGCGATGAAATATATCATTGATGTGATGGGGGAAGATAAGATATGCCTGGGTAGTGATTACCCCTTCCCGTTAGGCGAACACCATCCCGGGAAACTGATAGAAGGAATGTATTTTGAGAACGGGTTGAAGGAAAAATTACTATTTCAAAATGCAACACAATGGCTGGGTATTAGCGTATAGTTTTCCTGTCTGCCAGTAGTAAAATAAAAACCAACGGGGTCAATACTACCACAACTGCATCAACCCAATTGATCTTGTGTTCCTGTAAGAGATTGATAAAATGACTACCATGACTGTACAATTGCTGCAGGGTTAATACTCCAAAAAACCATACAAACCACAACGGTCTTTTCAATAATCCATACATGCAGATGATACAGATGCAAATGAACAATGCATGCCGCCATAGAGGCGATCTGTCTGTTCCGAAAATGTAGAGGTCGGTATTTGAATAATAGGCAAAAATGCAAAGACTGTGATACAATGCTGCAAGTATGGCGAGCATGGAAAAAATAACAAAGAGGAACTTACGTACTTTATTATTCATTGAACAAATTGGGGTAATCTGTAATGATCCCATCAACACCCATCTTCTTTAATTCTTCAATTTTATTCTTATCATCTACCGTCCAGGGAATGATCTTCATGTTCCTGTCGTGACAGTTTTTGATAAGGTCGGTCGTTACCAGTGCAAAATCCGGACTGTATATCGTTGGGGTAAAGCCCAGGTCCTTCAGTTGTTTCCTGAAACTGTTCTTGTCATCCGCTTCAATCAGGAGGGCAGTTTTCATTTGCGGATATTTTTTGTGCAGGTATTGCAATGTCCTGAAATCAAATGACTGGATGATGACCCGTTCGGCAATCCCTTTCTCATTAATAATCTTCATCAGCATATCAACAAATGCCGCCGGCGCAGGATGATAAATATTATCTGTTTCGGGTTTGGTCTTGGTTTCAATATTATAATAAGGTAACGGGCGCTTACTGATTTTCGCATAAGCTTCCACACTATCTATCAAACTGCTGAGTAAAGGTTTTACAGCTTTCATTTTTTTCTGTTGCACAAAACGGGGATGAGGTTTTAACCCCACATCATACCTGCTTACTTCAGCGTACGTCATTTTATAAATATTAAAATCCTTCTCCTCCTTTTCATCAATATAAGTGCCATCGGGTTTAGTGGCGATCTCGTGATTGAAAAAAGGTTCATGTGATAAAATAGCTTTACCATCCTTTGTAAAAACAATATCCATTTCCAATGTGGTAACGCCAAGGTCAATAGCTTTTAACATGGCGGGCACGGTATTCTCGGGCAGCAGGCCACGGCAGCCGCGATGGCCTTCTTTATCAAATGCAGGCAGCATATTGCTTTTATTTATTTTGGAAGAAGAACAGGATAGAAGAGACAGGGAAAATAATATCGCAGCTATTGATCTCATATAAACAATATTAAAAGGCGTGAAAAATATTTTCATGCCTAAATATACAGCGTTTAATAAATTAGTGATTGTTAAGCTTCTGCTTCAGGGGTGGTGTTATCGCCTGGTTGTTCTTCAATTATTTCACCTTCGGCGGTAACAGCCAGCACATTTGCTTCTTCTGTTGCGCTATCATTTTCTGCGGTATCCGCCAGTGCATGCATATTGGTGGCCTGCACCAGTTCTTCCATCAGCACTTCAGAAATTTTAGGCAGGTCTTCCGAACTGTTGATGCCAAAATAATCCATGAATGATTTTGATGTGGCATATATCAATGGTTTGCCAACTGCATCCTCATTGCGCCCGGAAATGATAACGAGATCTTTTTCCAGCAGTTTCTGTACCGCATAATCGCAGTTAACACCACGAATGGCTTCCATCTCGCTTTTGGTAACGGGTTGCTTGTAGGCAATGATGGCAAGTGTTTCCAACGCGGCAATTGATAAACGTTTTAAAAATTTATCGCCATTGAGTTGGGCAACTGTTTTGTGGTAAGCAGGCTTGGTAAGGAATTGCCAGCCACCGCCTATTTCCATTAGTTCAAAAGCATAAAACTCCGAGCCATATTTCTCCCTGATGCCTTCAATGGCCGCCTGCACCTGGTCGGGTGTGGCCTGGTCTTCAATAAATCCCAGTGCGGTGTTCACCAGTTCTACCAGTTCGCTGGTGCTTAATGGTTTATCACTGGCAAAAATTAAAGCTTCTATATGTGGTATGATTACCGAAAGTTCCATGGTTAATTTAGTAATTTGATGATTAGATAATTTGATGATTTGGTAATTTGAATGGTAGTTGAACATAACAGATCATCAAATTATAAAATCAACTCATCATCAAATCAATTCGTCATCAAATCAATTTATCCCTGCAATGCCGCCGCGCCACTAACGATTTCCGTTAGTTCGGTTGTAATTGCTGCCTGCCTTGCACGGTTATAACTGATCTTTAATGATTTTAATAATTCATTTGCATTCTCACTGGCCTTGTCCATTGCTGTCATGCGTGCACCATGTTCACTGGCATTGGCATCAAGCGTAGCTTTGAATAATTGTGTATTCAATATTTTTGGCATCAGTTCTGCAATCAGTACGTCTTTACCGGGTTCAAAAATAAAATCCGCATTTTTTTGCCCTGCAATTTTTTCCACTTTTTGTACAGGTAAAAACTGTTCGTTGGCAAAACGCTGGGTGGCAGCATTTTTAAATTCGCTGTAAATTAATTCTGCCGCATCGATCTCTTTATTGGCAAAAGCCTCCATGGCATATTTTGCGGCGGCCTGCACTTTGTCAAAACTTAAACCGGTAAAAATATCCCAGTATTTATCCACCACTTTAAAACCATTCTTTGTAAAATATTCATATCCTTTTTTCCCGATCGGCAGTACCACTACATTTCCTTTGGCTTGTTGCGCAGGATATTTTTCGCGGATTACCTGGCGGGCCAGTTTGATCAGGTTACTGTTATAACCGCCGCAAAGGCCCCTGTCGCTGGTAACAACAATCATCATTACATTTTGTACCGGCCTTTCTGCAGCCAAAGCCATGTTTACATCACCTTCGCTATTGCTGACAATATTGCTCAGCATCTCCGATAATTTTTTTGCATAAGGGCGCATCTGTGTAATGGCATCCTGGGCACGGCGCAGTTTGGCCGCACTCACCATTTTCATGGCCTTGGTGATTTGTTGTGTACTTTGAACGCTCTTGATCCGGTTACGAACCTCTTTTAATGCACCACTCATATTGAATTACTGGTTGATTTGACAGTATCTGTCCCGGTATTGCAAGGACAGGTTTTCGGGGGGCAAAGGTAGGAAAAAAGAGGAAGTTTCAAAGGCCAATTTTGCTGGAATAATTAATGGGATCAACTCAATGCCCCGCTTTTATACTAAAATTTCACCGGCGGGCCGCCCATTCCCCTGAAGTTGCCGCTGCCCTGCGACTGTACACCTGCAAATTTTTGTAAACGATAGGTAAATGTTGCCATAAAATAACGGGTAAGCTTCTTACTCCGGGTATCGGTTATATAGTTGGCGCTTACACTGCGGCTGATATTGCTGTTTTGTTTAAAAAGGTCATAAGCCGCCAGTTTCAATACACCATTCTTCTTTTTAAATAATTGTTTTTCCAAAGAGGCATTCATAATGGCCAGGTTACGGCTTACGTTGCTGGCAAGGCCCGAGTTGATGGTATAATCAAGATCGTATTTAAGAATAAGTGTTTTGGTGATGTCGATGTTGATATTGTTGCTGAGTGTCCATGCATTACTGGAAGAATTAATAAATGCCGATGACCCGCTGCCTGAAACATTTTTATATTTCACATCATTCAGGCTATAGCTTACACCCGTGCCCAACTCCAGCCATTCTTTATAATTGAATTCAAAATTAAAACCCTGGCTCAATACCCAGTTATTACCGATAACCTTGGTAAGCGCCAGGTTCTGCACTAAATTATTTCCTGTACGGTTAACACTGTCAGTTAGATTGATATTATGATTGTAATTGACATTACCGTTAAACGTGATCACGTATTTCCTGTTCTTATATGGCCTCGAAAAAGCATAGAATCCAAGGAGGTTATAATATCCGTTCACATTTTCGGGGATAGTAATGGAAGAACCATTATTACCC
>JAYWAN010000128.1:0-4685 GCA_043782405.1 Chitinophagaceae bacterium | reverse complement strand
GAACCCGCAGTATGCACTACCATTGCCCTGCCAAGATGAAAAGTATCGTTCAACTCATACAGTGCCCCGTCATTGATGGCAATCAGGTAAAGTTCGGCACCCTTATCAACCGGCCCCTCATAATCAGTAAAACTGCAGTGCAGTTCATTGGCGAGTGAGCGGGCATGCTCCATATTACGGCTAATCACCTGCACGATGGTATGGCCATTTTTGCTAACCAGGCGTCCTAATATGGTAGCCACATTCCCCGACCCGATAATAACTACTTGCATTGATTATCTTTGATTAATATGAAACTGTCACAAAGATTAGCAATTGGTTACATACAAACAAAATTTAAAGTATTGAGTATGGTTTCCAAACGCAAAGCGGCAGAACAGGCATTTCAATTGTTCAGCACACCTTTTTTAAGGTCAAAAAGAAAGGGCGATCCCAAAAATGCAGAACTATTGAATTTTAAGATGAGACTGCCCGGCGGAAAAAAAGATGAAATAAACATCCATGGCTACCGCTGGAATCATCCGCAAGCCGTTAAAGTACTGATCCTGCATGGCTTTGGTTCTGCTGCGGGTAAGTTTGAAAGATATGTGCCGCCACTGGTAAAGAAAGGATATGAAGTACTGGCTTTTGATGCACCTGCACATGGCAGCAGCGATGGAAAGACCACCAATGCCGTTGAGTACAGCGAAATGATAAAGCAGGTGATCAAAGACTATGGTCCCATACAAGGTTTTATCGCACATTCATTTGGTGGTATTGCATTAAGCCTCGCTTTGGAACAAACAGCACATGATGAACATACCAGGATCGTTTTTATTGCACCTGCAACCGAGACCACTTCGGCGGTTGATGGTGCATTTGCCCTGCTTAAAATAAATGATGCTGCAGTACGGCAGGAATTTGATAAGATCATATTTAATATAAGCGGAAAAGAAACCGCCTGGTTCTCTATTCGCCGGGCGATGAATAATATTAAAGCAAAAATACTTTGGGTGCACGACGAAGATGATGATATAACACCCCTGAGTGATGCACTAAAAGTAAAAGAGGATGCGCATCCGAATATTGAATTTGTGATAACAAAAGGGCTTGGGCACCGCAAAATTTATCATGATGCAGCAATTAAAAAAAAGGTGGCCGAATTCCTCTAAAACATGTTTTTTTCATACACGCTGCTCAAGAAATATTTTGATTTTTCAATTTTAAGTTAATATTGCAGTAAAACCGGGACTGATTGTGGCATGGTATTTTAAGTAAAAGTATGACGCTGAAGAGAGATTGTTTTTATCTTTTTCACAAAAAGATAAAAATAACAGAACAAGTTCACAACGATGTTGAAACGTAGTACCACAGCCGGTTACAATTAAATTATTACCCTTATTATGGCGAAAAATTTACTGATCGTGGAGTCTCCTGCAAAGGCAAAAACAATTGAGGGGATCCTTGGAAAAGACTTTGAAGTGAAGAGTTGCTATGGCCATATCCGTGACCTGGAGAAAAATGATATGGGCATCGATATCAACAATAATTTTCAACCTAAATATATCATCTCTCCCGAAAAAACAAAAGTGGTGAATGATCTGAAAGCGCTGGCCAAAAAAAGTGAAGAGGTATGGCTGGCATCGGATGAGGACCGCGAAGGAGAAAGTATCAGCTGGCACCTCGCAGAAGTGTTGAAACTGGATCCAAAAACAACCAAACGTATCGTCTTTCATGAAATTACCAAACCAGCCATTCAGCAGGCGGTGAAAAATCCACGTACAATAAATATGAACCTGGTAGATGCACAACAGGCACGCCGTGTTCTTGACAGGATCGTTGGTTTTGAACTGAGCCCGGTGCTTTGGCGTAAGATTGGTATGAGTGGCGGATTGAGTGCAGGGCGTGTACAAAGTGTTGCCGTAAAATTAATTGTTGAAAAAGAAAGAGATATCAACCAGTTTACCGCGGTAAGCAGTTTTAGGATCGATGCATCACTTGCAGCAACTGATAATAACAAGAAAGCTGTTAGTTTTAAGGCAGAAGGCAATAAATATAATGCAGCCGAAGACGCAGAAAAATTTTTACAAAGCTGTATTGGTGCAAAATATACCGTAAAAGATATCCAGGTAAGGCCTGGAAAACGTACGCCTGCAGCACCTTTCACCACGTCTACCCTGCAACAGGAAGCCAGCCGTAAGTTAGGCTATGGCGTTAGCAAGACGATGTTGCTGGCACAAAAATTATATGAAAGTGGTAAGATAACATATATGCGTACCGATAGTGTGAACCTTGGTGAAACTGCCATGGCCGGTATTAAAGCAGAGATCGGTAAAAGTTATGGCGATAATTATTTGCAGGTACGCCGCTATAAAAATAAAAATGAAAGTGCACAGGAAGCGCATGAAGCTATACGCCCTACTTATATGGAAAATAAATCGGTGGGCGATCCGGACCTGAACCGTTTGTATGAACTGATCTGGAAACGCACCATCGCATCGCAGATGAGTGATGCTGAACTGGAAAACACTACAGCTAAAATAAATATCAGTACCAACAATGAAGATTTAACTGCCAGCGGACAGGTAATAAAATTCGATGGGTTTTTAAAAGTGTACATGGAAAGTACGGATGATGATGAAACCGACGAGCATGACGAAAGCCGGCTGCCCAATTTAACGGTTGGCCAGCTATTGGATTTTAAGCAGATGACAGCCACAGAACGTTTTACCAAACACGCAGCAAGATATACAGAAGCCTCGCTGGTAAAGAAACTGGAAGAATTAGGCATAGGAAGGCCCAGTACTTACGCTCCTACCATTTCCACCGTCATCAAAAGGAATTATGTAGAGAAAAAAGATAAGGAAGGGGTAAAGCGAAATTTCCGCATATTAAAATTGCAGGATGATAAGATCGCAAAAATAAACGAACAGGAAAATACGGGTGCGGAAAAAAGTAAATTATTCCCTACCGATCTTGGATTGGTGGTAACAGATTTTTTAAACCTTCACTTCGATAAAGTGATGGATTACAATTTTACCGCCGAGATAGAAAAAGAGTTTGATGAAATTGCCGACGGTAAAATGGTGTGGAATAAAATGGTAGCGGATTTTTATACCCCATTTCATGCGGGTGTAGAACATACGCTGGAGAACGCCGAGCGGGCAGTTGGTGAACGGGCATTGGGCACAGATGAAAAAACCGGTAAAGCCATCATTGCTAGAATGGGGCGTTACGGCCCGATGGTACAGATCGGTATCGCTGAAGGCGAAGAAAAACCAAAGTTTGCAAAACTCAAAGCATCGCAAAGTATTGAAACCATTACGCTGGAAGAAGCGCAGGAATTATTCAAACTGGGAGCGCCCCTGGGTGAATATGAAGGACAGGAGATCACTGTCAACATAGGAAGGTTTGGGCCTTACATAAAATTGGGCGATCAGTTTATTTCTATTCCCAAAGGGGAAGAACCTTCATCGGTGGATTTGGAAAGAGCCATTGCCATCATTGAAGCCAAAAAAATTGAGGACGCTCCTATTGCTATGTACGACGAAAAGCCTGTTACAAAAGGTAAGGGCCGCTTCGGGCCTTTTATTAAATGGAATGACATGTTCATTAATGTACCAAGGCGTTATGATTTTGATAATTTGACGCAACAGGATATCAATGAACTGGTAGAAACAAAGATCACCAAGGAAGCCAATCGCTTTATACAACAATGGCCCGACGAAAAGATCGCTATTGAAAATGGCCGCTGGGGGCCGTTCATACGCTTTGGAAAAAAGATGTTGAAACTTAGCGGTGGTGGCGCCAATGGTAAATATACTGCTGATGAACTGGCAGTGATCGACCTCGATACAGTAAAGAAAATGATCCTTGTCCAGGAACCAAAAGCATTTGATAAAAAATCAAAAGCACCTGCGAAGAAAAAGGCTGCAGTTAAAAAAACAGCACCCAGGAAGAAATAATACCCCGGTAAAATTTCAGCATTCATTGCCGCAGGCTTTACCTATTACCCGTGATCTTTGTACATTATTTGTGCAGTATCCTGGATCTTTTCCTGTATAATATAATTTTTACCACACTTGTGGAAAAGTAAAATTTCTTTTTTCTCCGCCATTTTCCGAAATTCATTTTTAAATTAACCTCCTGACTGAGAATAAAGAAATATCAGCCCTTTTTCATTTGATCGACGATCCTGATGAGGACGTATACAATACCGTTAGTGATAAAATAATCTCATTCGGTAAAGCCATCATTCCCAACCTCGAAAGCCTTTGGGAAAATACCACTAGTGAAGAGATACAGGAAAGGATTGAATTGCTGATCCATCGTTTGCATTTCCGCGATCTTACCAATGACTTTATCAACTGGCGGGATGGCGAAGCAGGACTAATGGAAGGCGCCTTACTTGTAGCAAGATATCATTACCCGGATATGTCCACCACCACTGTATTTCAGGAGATGGAAAAATTGCGGCGCAATACCTGGCTGGAGCTCAATAACTATCTTACGCCGCTGGAACAGATCAATGTAGTGACCAGCATCTTCTATAATTATTATAAACAGAAAGGAGTGGAATTTGCTTATAATAACCCGGATGATTACCTTATCAATAAAGCACTGGAAAGTAAAAAAGGGAATGCACTCAGCAACGGTATTATTTATATTGCACTTTGTGAATTACTTGACATACCGGTAAAAGCAAT
>JAYWAN010000127.1:0-4716 GCA_043782405.1 Chitinophagaceae bacterium | reverse complement strand
TTTGTTTTCACAGGCAGAAGTGATACCTGCCAATCCTAATACAGTTGCGCCCGCTGCAAAAGTTCCAATAAAACTTTTACGCGGAATAGTGTTTGAATTCTTTTCCATAAAAATGTTTTTGTTGCCTGCCTGCCGAAGCATAGCGAAGGCATGGTTAGTGAATCAGTGTCGGGACTAAAAGTAGAAAAATTTCTTCGCTCATTATTTTTTTTTCTGTGCAGAAACTATCGCTTGCCAGGGACCGAACTTGTGCTGTGTTTCAGTAAATGCATCGGCATAAGGACCGAAAGGATGGTCGAAAGGTTTTTTAGAAATATCGGGCCAATCATTCGCAAACTTTTTTGAAGGACGGGGGCGGCTGTTTACATAAGCGGCAACGTCCCATGCCTGCTCATCGGTTAATTGCGGGTTATGATAATTGATTGGGTTGGGCATATTATTTTTTACATACCCTGCAAACCTTGATAAACGATAAAGTCCCGCACCGGTATTATAACTGTGATTCCCCCATAATGGCGGATATAGATAAGTAGCCTGATCGGCATTGATCTGCCCCTCTCCGTTCTTGCCATGACATTTTTCGCAGGTACTTGTATACACCAGTTGTCCTTTTACGGGATCGGCTGCGCGTGATAAATGTTTAAGTTCCATAATGCCCGATCCTTTGGGTTTGGTTCCTTTCTGTATATCGCTTCCCAGCCATTTGATATACGCTACAATGGCATGCATTTCTTTACTGCTGCTATCCAGGGCTCGTCCGTTGAGGCTGCGTTCAAAACAATCATTCACCCGTTTCTCAATACTCTCCACACTACCGGAACGGTCGCGGAATTTTGGATAAGTGGATGCCACAGCAGCATAATTATTTCCCCAGGGTTTGGTACCGGCATCGAGGTGACAGTTCTGGCAATTCATGCCGTTACTGATATGAGCAATAGTTCCTTTCGGGCCAAGATAGTAAGCAGTTCTTTCGATCAGGTTTCTTCCGTAACGGATCAGGTCTCCACTACCGTCAACGGGTATCTGGTTGGCAGAGGCACCCGTCCAGCAATCGGCAGTATCCGTTTGTTTGATCGTATGATCAGCCTGGTTATCGGTATTGCATGACACTGCCATCAGTATCAGTACCAATATTAATAAACAGGTTGATCTCATATTTTACGGTTAAACGATTCTCTCTGCGAAAACTCTCCGTTCTTTGCAGCTCTGCGGTTGGATAGAACTTAGCCCATCCGCAGAGCCGCAAAGAGCAGAGTGAACCGCAGAGGTTAATGTGGGAGTTTCTCTCTCAATAAACCATACACCCATGTTCCGGCAATGGCACTTAATAAAGTTATGATCACAACAGTAGCCCCTGTTCCAATAGTTGCAAACAAAGGCCCAGGACAAGCGCCCGTCATCGCCCAGCCAAAACCAAAGAATAGTCCACCGATCACTAATCCCTTGTTAAAGGGCTTATCTTCAAAATACACTTCCTCACCATAAATGGTTTTGATCTTTAATTTCTTTATGATGAATACAGAAATGGCACCTGCTACCACGGCAGAGCCAATTACCCCAAACATATGAAAGCTTTGAAGCCGGAACATTTCCTGAATACGGAACCACGAGATCACTTCTGCTTTCGTTAATACGATACCAAACAGAATGCCGGTGAATAAATATTTAAAATTATACCACCATGGATGACTCAGTTCACTGGTATTTATGGAAGAGGTATCTAAGGAACGGACCTCAAAATCGGTATTGGTTTCTTGTCCAGACATGCTTATAATTTTAAAATGAACGGCAAAATCAAATTCGACATAATAAATCCTCCCGCCATAAAACAACAGGTGGCGATTAAGGATGATAATTGCAAATTACTCAACCCCATAATAGAATGCCCGGATGTACAACCGCCTGCATACCGTGTTCCAAATCCCACAAAGAATCCACCTACAACCATCAATATAAATCCTTTGGCTGTTAATAGGGCAGGCCAGTTAAAAATATCGGTTGGCACCAAAGTATCATGATTAATGATGCCGTATTGTTGTAATTCGGTCAATAATTTTTCATTTACCTGCATGGGTAAGGAGGAAGATAAAAGATGAGCGGCAATATATCCACCCATCAATACACCGGTTACAAAGAATAGGTTCCATACTTCTTTTTTCCAATCATATTGAAAGAAAGGGATTCTGGCCGGCAAACAGGCTGCACAGATATGCCGTAGCGAAGAGGAAATCCCTAAACGCTTATTACCCATCAGTAACAGCAATGGTACCATCAAACCAATTATCGGCCCCGCCACATACCATGGCCAGGGTTTTTGCAACCATTCGATCATATCTGTTTTTTATTTTGTTCTGAAAGTTAACACAGAATTTCTTTTGTAGAAAGACAGAAAAGTCGGGAAGTCGGAAAGTCCGGAAGCAGGGCAACCATTCATTCTTCCGGACTTGCGGACTTTGCGTACTTCCGGACTATTTTACAAACAACTCATGAATGATAATATAGATCCCCATAATTAATACAAACCACCCAAACCATTTCTTTAGTTTTTCACCCGGCAAATCCTGGCCAAGTCTCCGTCCGATAAAGGTTCCGGTAATAGAAATAGCGGTAATGGGAAGCAGTAAGGACCAATCGAACTGATGATGAAAAAGATCGCCTGCAAAACCAAACAGTGAGTTCATAGCAATGATCAGTAATGAAGTGCCGATCGCATCTTTCATATTCAGGTGAAACGAGAAGATCAGGATAGGTATGATCAGGAAACCACCGCCGGCCCCAAGTAAGCCGGTCAGTATACCCACTTCCACACCCCGTATCAGTGCTTTGGTAAGATGTATTTGCTGATCATTGGCATGGCCGGTTACCTGCACCTGTTTTTTAATCATATTGAGCGAAGCAACAATCATCACCACTGCAAACAGCAACATGGTGAGTAGTGATTTAGTTACCACAAAATTGCCGATCATAAAAAATTGTTCCGGCAGTACCGGTATTAGCAGTTTCCTGATCAGTACAACGGTGATGATAGATGTGATCCCAAAATAAAAAGCCGCTTTAAAATTGATATTTCCTTTGCGGTAATTCTTCCACGCACCTGCCAGGCTGCTGCAACCCACAATAAAAAGAGAGTAACCGGTAGCTATACTGGGCGACAGATGAAACAGATAAACCAGCACGGGAATGGTTAAAATGGAACCGCCACCGCCAATCAGACCCAGCGACAGGCCTATTAATAATGCGGCAATATATCCGGCAATTTCCATGTACTTGTAGTTGGGTAGCAAAGATGCTGAATAATGCACTGTAATAGCCAGCAGCCTGTATTTTTTCTAAGAATGGGTCATAACAAAAACGATGACCCGCAGAAATGCAATAAAAATAAGAATGGGTTAAACCGCCTGCTCAGACAGGTCATCCATACTGATGCCCATATGACTTTCGTCGTAAGTGCATTCACCTTTTTTGATCAATAAGATCTGAGGCGATTCATGGTATACTTTGAGCGCTTCTGAGATCTTGTTGGAGATATTGCGGTGTGCGATCAGGTCAAGGAAATAAAAATCAATGGTTTCAGGTGCCACCGAACGCTCCAGCCGGCTTAACACCATCGAACTGGTGCCGCAACGGGTACTGTGTTTAAAAATAGCCTGGGGTTTATCGGCAGATCTTTCCAGTATTTCTTCAAATTGGGCTTCTGTGGTAAGGGGGATCCAGTTCATCAATCTCTTTTCTATTATAACAGCCTGTGAAGGCTTTTGTTTAAAAAACTACTGACGGAAGTATTTCGGGTTCGTGGTAGGGCATCCTTTTCTTGACGGGGCACAGGATGTAAACAGGGATGCCGCCACCAGAAAGGTCAGAAATAAAAGGGTAATCTTTTTCATATTCGTATTTAGATAAGAGATTAGGCTGTATTTTGCGACTCATCAAAGATAAACGTTAAGCTGTAAACGTTGCCTCGTAACCTTACACATTTTGTTAATTTAATGATGAATTCCTGAATACTAACGTATGCGAGTCCATTTTATTTCAATCGGGGGTAGCGTAATGCACCAATTGGCCATTGCTTTACACCGGAAAGGGTACCGGGTTACAGGCACAGACGACGAGATTTTTGAGCCTGCCAAAAGCAATCTTGAGAAAGAGGGCTTGTTGCCTATACAAATCGGATGGCAACCTGCATTGATTACCAATGAGATAGACGCTGTTATCCTTGGCATGCATGCCAAAAATGATAACCCCGAGTTAATACGTGCGCAACAACTGGGGTTGAAGATCTATTCTTTTCCTGAATATATTTATCATGAAAGCCAGCAGAAAAAAAGGGTAGTGGTTGGCGGAAGCCATGGTAAGACCACCACCACCGCCATGATCATGCATGTGCTGAAACGGCTGAAATTTGATTTTGACTACCTGGTGGGTGCCCGTCTGGAGGGTTTTGATCAATCAGTAGATATTACCCATGCCCCGATAATCGTATGTGAGGGGGATGAATATCCTGCCAGTGCCATTGAACGTAAACCCAAGTTTCATTTCCTTTTTCCGCATGTGGCGATCTTAACGGGCATTGCCTGGGACCATATCAATGTATTTCCCACTTTTGAATTTTACCTTGAACAGTTTGTGATCTTTATCCATAAAATTGAAAGAAACGGATTGTTGATCTATAATGCATCAGATCCTGTCTTAAAACAGTTGGTAGAAGCCAATCTGAGA
>JAYWAN010000126.1:0-4748 GCA_043782405.1 Chitinophagaceae bacterium | reverse complement strand
ACTCTGTATTGCTAAAACAGGGCCAAAAATTTCTTCCTGTGCGATCCTGTTGCTTTGTGCAACATTGGTAAAGATGGTTGGCCTGCAAAAGAAGCCTTTCCTTGGTAAGGCACAACTGCTCTGGTACATTTCGGCACCTTCCTGCTGGCCTATCTTTAAATATTTATGAATGGTTTCTAATTGTTGTTTGGAGTTGATCGCTCCAATGTCGGTATTCTTATCCAGCGGATCGCCAACGATCATCGTCTCCATCCTGTCTTTTAATTTTTGTACCACCTGTTTAAAAACAGATTCCTGCACATACAAACGAGAGCCTGCACAACAAACATGCCCCTGGTTGAAAAATATTCCGTTGATAACACCTTCCACAGCCTGGTCAAGCGGGGCATCATCAAAAATGATGTTGGCAGCTTTGCCACCTAATTCCAATGTTGCTTTTTTATTGGTACCAGCAATTGCCCGTTGTATAATTTTTCCAACATCTGTAGAACCGGTAAAAGCAATTTTATTGATATCAGGATGATTAACGATGGCAGCACCTGTTGCGCCTGCTCCGGTAATAATATTTACAACACCCGGTGGCAGATCTGCTTCCTGTATAATCTCAGCTAATTTTAATGCAGTAAGCGGCGTTGTTTCTGCAGGTTTTAGTACAACTGTATTTCCTGTTGCTAATGCCGGTGCAATTTTCCATGCAGCCATTAATAAAGGAAAATTCCAGGGAATGATCTGTCCCGCTACACCCAGTGGTGTTGTATTACGATTTGGAAAAGCATATTCCAGTTTATCGGCCCAGCCCGCATAGTAAAAGAAATGATTGGCTGCAGTGGGTACATCAAAATCCCTGCTTTCCCTGATTGGCTTACCGCCATCCAGTGATTCAACGATCGCAAATTCCCTTGCCCTCTCCTGTATCATCCTTGCGATGCGGTAAATATATTTTGCCCGTTCTTTAGCAGGCATTTTTTTCCAGGTCTTATCATAGGCCGCCCTGGCGGCCTTCACTGCTTTATTTACATCTGCAGTATTAGCTTCTGCTACTTCCGAAATTTTTTCTTCATTGGCGGGATTAATGGTAGCAAAATATTTCCTGCTCAATGGTTTTTCAAATTTTCCATTGATGAACAGATCATATTGCGGATTTATTTTGGCGGCGCTTTTGCTCTCGGGAGCAGGGGAGAGGTTCCTTGCAGAATCGAATTTAAGTTTTATAGTATTGTTCTTTACTGCTTTTGCCATTTGTTACGTTTTATCAACCTCACCCAACCCTTCTCTTTTAAGAGAGTGGATTAAAAGTTGGCTGTTATTAATTCATTACTTGTTTTATAATATTGGATGTTTCGCTTCTATCTTCTATATGATCCTGGCAATTGCCAAGCGGCTAATCGATTGAAAAATAATTTGCCGATTGATAAACTCCCGTCTTCTGTTTCATCAATTGCATCAGTATATCATTGGCCAGGCTGCTTGCGCCAAACCTGAACCATTGGTTATTCATCCATTCTTCTCCCAGCACTTCATTCAACATCACCAGGTAATGTAATGCCAGTTTTGATTTTGAGATACCGCCCGCAGGTTTCATTGCGATCCTCTTGCCTGTTTTATAATAAAAATCACGGATGGCTTCCAGCATTACCAATGTTACCGGCATTGTTGCAGCAGGTGAAATTTTCCCGGTAGATGTTTTAATGAAATCTGCTCCTGCATACATGGCGATATCACTGGCACGTCTTACTTTATCATAAGTAACCAATTCGCCTGTTTCTAAGATAACTTTTAACCTTGCTTCGCCGCAAGCTTCTTTAACAGCGGCTATTTCATCAAATACAAAATTATATTCTCCCTGTAAAAATTTGCCTCTCGAGATCACCATGTCTACTTCATCTGCTCCGTTGGCCACTGCATATCTGGTATCACGGATCTTTATATCACGTGGTGCCTGCCCGCTGGGGAATGCCGTAGCCACGGAAGCTACTTTTACACCAGACCCTTCCAATGCCTTCTTAGCTACTTTTACCATTGATGGATAAACGCAGATAGCCGCCACCGTTGGTAAGCCAGGGTAGGCATCATGAAGGTGGATGGCTTTATAACAAAGTTGTTTTACTTTTCCGTCGGTGTCTTTTCCTTCCAGCGTGGTAAGATCGATCATGTTCAATGCCAGCATCAATCCATTTATCTTGGTCTCGTTCTTAATACTTCGTTTGGTAAAGCGTGAAGCCCTTTCTTCAATTCCCACCTGGTCTACGTGCGGCCGGACTGAAAAATCAGGAATAAGTTTTGTTGCGATCATCTTGTTGTTTATTATTTGCAAATATCTATAAAGTGCTTAAAACTTCCAGCGCCTCTTTTATCAATTGTTCTACGGTTGCATTGCTGTCGTTAGAAAACTGCTGAACAACCCTATTGGCAACAATTGCATTCACACTCATGCATTCGTGGCCCAGTAAACGCCCCAGCCCAAAAATGGCCGATGTTTCCATTTCAAAGTTAGTGATTCGGTTATTATTGAAATTAAAATGGGTGAGCTTATCGATGAGACCGGGGCTGCTTAGCCCCAGGCGTAATATTCTTCCCTGCGGCCCGTAAAAACCGGGACAGGTTACCGTAATGCCCTTGTGAAAATTGTTGCCAAATTTATTGAGTAATATTTTACTTCCGGCAAAAGCATAGGGATTGGTGATAGTAGTATCTAACTGTGTTTGTGTGATAAATGCATTGGCCATCCCGGTTTCTTCTGCAGTTTTTTCATAAGCATAAAAATTGAGCAGATTATCCAATCCCAATCCATGGGTGGATGCAACAAAACTGTCAACCGGGATATCTGCCTGCAAAGAACCTGATGTACCAAAGCGGATGATATTAAGTTTATTTAGATTTTCTTTGACCGTTCTTGTAGCAAAATCGATATTCACCAATGCATCCAGTTCATTGATGGCGATATCAATATTATCGGGCCCAATACCTGTTGAAGTACAGGATAATCTTTTGTTGCCAATATAACCGGTATGTGAGATGAACTCGCGGTGTTGTAACTGGTGTTCTATCCTGTCGAAATGCTTACTTACTTTTTTAACGCGGTCCGGATCACCGACGAGGATAACGGTATCGGCCAATTCTTCGGGCCGAAGGTCGAGATGATATACGGCACCACGGTTATTAATGATCAGTTCCGACTCGGCAATTCTTTGCATACTGGATAATTTATTTTATTCCGTACTTATATTTATAGCGTTCAAATAATTGTTTTTGTTTATTGTCAAGATTAATTTCACGGCCTTGTATCCAGGCCTGTGTGATGATGCTGCTTTTCATGTCAAGGATATCTCCTTCGCTGATAACGATATTGGCATCCTTTCCTTTTTCCAAAGAACCAGTCTTATCATCAATTCCTAAAATTTTTGCAGCATTAAGTGTTATGGCAGATAATGCTTCTTCTTTGCTTAAACCATAAGCCGCCATGGTACCAGCTTCAAAGGGTAAATTACGTTGCTGCCAGAAACCATCACCTCCGTCAAAACATATGGTGAACAGCACGCCTGCTTTTTGCAGCGCAGCGCCGGTCTTATAAGGCTGATCAACATCATCATCTTCTGTTGCGGGCAAACTATGCGGTTAGCCTAAAATGACGGCAATATTATTTTCACGGAGTATATCAACAATGATCCAACTGTCGCTGCCCCCAATGATCACCATTTTAAAACCGAATTCTTTTGCCAGATCAACAGCCACCATCATTTCTTTTACCAGTTCGCAATGCACGAATAAAGTTTGCGACTTATTGAACAATCCTTTTACTGCTTCAAATTTTAGATTCACATTGGCATGCTCGGTTTCCGCATTGTAGGCTTTTGCTTCCCTGAAAAATTTGCGGACACTTTCAATTTTTTCTAATCCCAATTTCACTGGATCTTCCTGTTCTGTATTTTGCCTGCGTCTGCCGCCGCCAAACTGGTTGGGGAGGTTTATCAATGCAGGCATATTCAAATGAATGCCATTGTCGGCTTTATATGCAGCATCTTCCCAGTTCCATGCATCCAGCTGCACAACAGACGAGGTACCACTGATGGTACCGCCACGCGGAACTATATGAGCCAGCAACACACCATTGCTTCTTAAAGTATTGATCACTTTGCTGTCTGTGTTATATGCCACAATAGAACGGATGCTGGGATTGATATCACCAAGTTCAGTAAAATCGGTGGTGGCCCGTACAGCGCTTACTTCTACCAGGCCCAGGTTGGTAGCAGATGCAATGATGCCGGGATAAACATGTTTCCCTTTAAGGTCTATCACTTTTGCATCTCCAACATTGACCCCACTGCCTATCTCTGTTATTTTTCCATTGCTGAAAACGATCGTTGCATTCTCAATGACCTGCCCATTGCCTACATGCACGATACCATTGGTTAATGCAATGGTGCCGGTTTGTGCGGGAGAGGGGTGCATGTTCTCCTGGGCAAAAGTTGTAAGGGAAAATAACAATCCTATATTTAAAAATACATTTTTCATGTTTGTTGTTTTATCAATTTTCAATTGAAACGATCCTGGATTCTATCCTTTCCCAAAGGGTTTTTTCATCGTGGTGATCTTCTTCACAATAATTTAGTTCCCGGAAAGATGGGATGGCAGGTGTGGTCTTGTCACCGCTTTTCTTTGCACCGATCATTTTTTGTACCAGTCTTGATCTTTCTTTGGCCATATCCTCCCTTAGCTGTTTATCTCTTTCCCTGTCAAAATAGATGGTA
>JAYWAN010000125.1:0-32691 GCA_043782405.1 Chitinophagaceae bacterium | reverse complement strand
TGTTTTAGCCAACAAGGATTATACTCATGCCAACCGACGTGGCGCAAAAAAATTTGCCGAACTTATTTTTAATGCAATTATGAAAGAGTACAAGGAATATGAAAAGTTTAGTGATAAGTAGTTTTATTTTATTGTTTCCCTTTGCAATGAAGAACAAATTGCTGCCGGCCTACCCGGCTAGTTACACAGCAACGGAAAAAAATATTATGAATGGCGGGCAAGTTAACAACAACATCATTAACGGGTATGCCTTACAGCCCATTAAAAATAAAATACACAAAGCAGATTCGGCACTGGTACTGATTAAAGTACTGCATATTGGCGACTCTCATGTAAAATCAGGCTATTTTTCACAGCCTTTCATGGAAAAACTGAACAGCTATTATGCAGAAAAATTCCGGGGGCATTTATTTTTTAATTTCCAGGTGTTTTGTAAAACAGGTACAAAGTATTCCGACTATAATGGTTTGGCCGAGCTGGATAACCAGCTGGTGCGTGAAAAGCCCGACCTGGTGATCATTTCATTGGGCACTAATGATTCTTTCTCTGGTTCTTCAAGACTAAATTTTTATGAAAAGATCGATCACCTGGTAACCAAGATAAAAACACTGTCGCCACAATCGGCATTCCTGTTCACTACACCTTCTGATGCCCTTAAGAAAAATGCCCTAACAGGTTCTTATATGGCACTGCCCGAGTTACAGTACGTGGTGGATGTAATCATAAAATATGCCAACGATCACAGTTTGGCTTATTGGAACCTTTACCAGGTAATGGGTGGCCCGTATTCCATTAATACCTGGTACCAGCGTAACCTTGCTGCTGCCGACCGGGTTCATTTTACCGCTAAGGGGTACACGATGTTTGCCGACTGGTTATTTCATGCATTCAGCAGTTGCCTGGAAAATAATAATCCTAAACCCTTTATCTTTCATCTTTAACAGCACTAAACGATGCCCGCTATTGATTTTACCAGGCTGATAGAAGAATTGGCATACAACCCCAAACAACCGCTTTTATTCAATAGTGGCTTCTTTATCTGGTACTTTGCTATTTTTATCATTACCTATTCATTGGTGGCCAGCAACCGCAATGGAAGGATATTTACATTCGTATTCTTTTCCCTTTATTTTTTTTATAAAGCCTGCGGCTGGTACGTTGGACTGGTATTGTTTTCAGCGATAGTTGATTTTATTTTATCCAACACTATTTACAGGACCAGAAACAAAGGCAAGAAAACATTATTGCTGGTCATCAGTATTGTATTGAACCTGGGGCTGCTTTTTTATTTTAAGTACACGAATTTTTTCATCCAGGTGATCAATGATTTTTCTTCGGGACATTTACACCCTCTGAATTTAATATTGCCGGTGGGCATATCTTTTTACACTTTTGAAAACCTCAGCTATACAGTGGATGTTTACCGCGGGCATTTTAAGCCGGTGACGAGATTTATGGATTACCTGTATTTCCTGTCGTTTTTTCCAAAGCTGATGATGGGGCCGATTGTTAGGGCCGCCGATTTTTTGCCACAACTGGATAAGCCCTATTTTGTAAGCCGGCAGGATTTTGCAGATGGATTTTACCTGATCTTTTCGGGCCTGTTCAAAAAGATCGTCATTTCTGATTTTATATCGGCGAACCTGGTAGGCTATATCTTTGACGATCCGTCTAAGCATGTTGGCCTCGAATGCCTGATGGGCGTCTATGGGTATGCGTTGGTGATATACTGCGATTTTTCCGGTTATTCCGATATGGCTATTGGTATTGCACGATGGTGCGGCTTCCGGATACCACCGAATTTTTTATCACCTTACCAGAGTGTTTCCATTACTGAATTCTGGCGACGGTGGCATATCTCCCTTTCCAGTTGGTTAAGAGATTACCTGTACATACCGCTGGGGGGTAGCCGAAAAGGTAAAATAAGAACCTATATCAACTTATTTATTACCATGCTGCTCGGTGGTTTCTGGCACGGGGCAAACTGGAATTTTATTATATGGGGCGGATTGCATGGCATAGCGTTGAGCGTAGATAAGGCTAAATTATATATTGCGGATAAACTTAAAATCAATACCGCTAATTTATTATTAAAGGGGATAGGCATTTTTATGACCTTTCATTTTGTATGTTTTTGCTGGATATATTTCAAGGCTTCAGGCCTTACAGAAGCCAACCGGATGATACTGCAGATCTTCAATAATTTTGATGCCGGCTCCTGGAAAGAATTTTTTGCCAACTACCATAACGTATTATACATTATGGTCATTGGGTTCATACTGCATTTTATACCACATAAAATGGAAGAGAAGGCCAAAACAGCGTTGGCCAAATTGCCCATGGCCGCTTTCCTGGTGATCGCTGTAATGATGGTCTTCTTATTTATGCAGATAAAAACGGCTGAACCCATTATGCCGGTGTACCTGCAGTTTTAAATGATCTTGACCGGTAAAGGAGGCTGGGCTTATATTTGGACCTTTCTGCACTTTCCCGCCAGCCCCGGTCCTGGCTTTAAGCGTAAATCCTATACCTATTCCCGTTAGTTTCAGCCATGGCCCATTAAAAAAATGGGCGATAGTTTTATTTATAAGTAAAATTGTATACTTTTAAAATAAAAATTTATGAGAAATTTGAAAATGACACAGCGGCTGCTTTATATGGCCATCCTGTTTACCCTGGTTGCCTGCCATGGAACTGCCAAATTGCCTTATACAGTTGAAAAAGGTAAGATCCTGGATGAATTTGATATTACCATACTGGATAAAAATATTAAATTAAAACAGGGGGAAGAATTTTCCCTTGCTGTATTAGGATTGGAAGCGGGTAAAAAAGACTGGACATGGAATGCCGTTAAAACAGAAAATGAGTACCGTGAATTAGACAGGGATAAATATCCTTATTACAATATCACGATCGATAAGGGTGGTAAAACTTTTTTTGGCCGGCTCCTTTTTTTACAACAAAGCAAATCGGCATTTAAGGAAGCCACTTCGAGGTTTTACGAACTGAAAATCCCTGCACAGTCTTTTGAAAGATCAAAAAATGGTAGGGTGGCCTGTGTGTACGACTACATCCCTGATCACGGGAGAAAGGCTGCAAAAAAAGCCATCAAGCCTACCTGGATCATCTGGCTATCTGATTCTTCTTTCTGAGTTTGATCTTACTGCTATAAAATTTCACTGCCCCTTCATTTGAAGGGGCAGTGAAATTTATTTTATCCGGGTAAATTTTTCTACAACGTTTTTATCCTGTTGTTAGAATGTAAGGTTCTCAACTTTGTACTTGACAGGTTTTATTTTCGGTATCTTAACTATGGTAAAATTGGCATTAACGAATGGGCACCCGGGATTGCCATTGTCATATATTTTTATGTTATACATACCAGCGTTTTGAAAAGGGACAGCCAACTCGGTATTACCATCAAGTGTTTTTTCCAAATGATCGGGGTCGGTTACAACAATCTTATAAGGCCCCCTGCCATTGAGCAAACTAAGTTGCATAGAGAGCTCATGCTTATTGTCACTAGTGGCATTATCAACGAGCAAGATATTTTGCAGGGTTAATTTTTTGGGCTTGTTTAAAGTAAAATGCCTGGGCACTGTTTTACCACATTGATCTATCAGGTCGAGTGAATAATTCCCTGCTTCAAGGTTCTTGATATATAATTGATCACCATTCTTTAACAGGTTTGCGCCTTTGCTGGGGGTCAATACTATCTGCCAAAGTTGATCTGCTCCGCCTTCTACAGTCAGGCTTGCTTCACCCCCGGTTTCATTGGTACAGGTAGGATCAATAGTATGAAAATTACTTGTCTTAAATTCTGCCAGTTCACCGATAGAAAAATTCACGAGTTTGTTTACTTTGCCCACTTTCCAGTCGGCGTTATAAAGCTGTAAGGTGTAACTACCGGGCGATAATGAGGAGAGCCTTATATTTCCACCATTCTTTGCGCCGCCTTTCCTGATAAAGCCCGGGCAATTCACCGAATCTGTATTTTCAGGATTACAAGGCTGTTGAGGAAATACTGTTTTTCGAAGAACATAAAAAATAGAATCAGAAACGGAACTTAATTTTCTAATGACCAAACTACCGCTTGCAGATCCGGGGCAGGAGCTGAATGCCTGCATATTGTTTTTCTCAAATGAGGGAGGAGCCGGGGTAAAATTAAGAGAGATCTGTTCTGAATTTTTATTACCATCTCCGGTGAAAGCATGAAGCCTGAATAATACTTTTTTTGTGGCATTAAGGTTTCCGTTAAAGAGATTTTTTAATGGGTTGAACTTTATTCTTGCATTATCCCTGTCTTTACTTTCTATTGTTTTCCAGGTGCCGCCTTCATCAATTGAATATTGCCAGGGATTATCAACGGGTAAGGCAACAGGTAATTTAAGTTCAATATCCTTGTCTGCGGCATTGATCTCTTCTGTTCCTGCAGGCGACAGGATAGTGGGAAGTTTATCAATGGTATACTGGAAAACCAACCGGCATACATACCTGTTGCCGGTAAATTTATCCTGCATTACCTGCAGATCACTCAATTGCCCCGGTGGTAATTTGTCCAGTTTAAAAGTATCAATAGTGATCGCACGGTCGCCATCTTTAGCATAAGTGTCAAAAGTACAGGTTGCCCCTTTCCTGCCACTGGTGAAACAGTCCATCTTCAGCAAAAAATAAGGTAATGCAGCGTTAAAAAGATCGAGTTGCTGATCTTCTTCATCCACTTCTTTTGTTTTATGTGATTTTTTAGAATGAAAATCATAACAATCGTCTCCATTGTTTTTTAAGAACACTTCCTGGCCTTTATTATCAAAAGTGGAGAATCGCCATACCGGGTGAACCTTTTTATTGTCTAACCTGAATTCCAGTTCTTTAACCTTCACTTTTACAGATATGATGGATGCTTCCTGTTGTGCCTGGACCGGGTTAAAAAACGATAATAAAAAGCAACTTATTAAAAAGGCAGGCAACACACGCAGTGGGAGAAATCTCATTTTTTTCATCTTCTCAATAAATTGAAAATTAATGCCCAATTTAAATAATTTCCGGAAAACATTCAGTTATGCTCAGATATTAATTTATTTTATTTTAATGCAGGAGGGCTGGTCAGTGATGTATCGGGTCAGTGATATGTAATAAATGAATAATGTGGCTATGTCCTGACCAGGAAACGCCGCTATTTTTGTATTGCCGTTAATTTAAGCATGATATCTGCCTTATTTTTTAAGGAAGACAGCAGGATCCCGTCATGTTTCTTGTTGACCCCGTCAATCAATAAAAGCCTGCGGCCGTATCCAAAATCAATAAATACCTTATCATCTACTTTCCATCCGATACCGGTAATCACTTTTCCGCTACTTTGAAAATTATTTTCGATGCCAAGGTCTTCATCAAGCTGCACGGAGATTTCACTGCTGTCTTTAAAATTTTCATATTCTCCCACTATATGAGCAGCTACATACGATACTTTTCCATTCCCCATATTTTCGTCGGGATTTGTTGTTTTTCCGGGATTCTTAGCTACACTTACTTTCATATTATCAAAGCCCGCTTCCGTACTGTTTTTATTATCAGTTTGACCCTGCCCTTTTGAATTTGCATCCCTGCTGAATACATTGTAACCAAAATTTTTCATGTAAAGTTCAGGATATTCAAATAGCTCCTTAACGGCAATGATCTTGTACACATATTCGGCCGTTTCCTGGTTAAGGTTCATTTCAAAATAATTGTTCTTCCCCTGTGAGATCATACTCTTATGGATGCTGCCCCAGCCATTATTATAAGATGCCGCGGTAAGTACCCAGGAGGAAATCCCTAATTCTTTTTTGAACCTTTTATAATTTCCTGCAAGGTATTGCAGTGCGGCATTGGTGGATTTTTCGAGGTTATTCCTTTCGTCTACCGGCGAAAGGGATAATCCATATTGAGTTGCAGTTTTTTCCATAAGCTGCCAGAAACCCGCAGCTCCTGCACTGGAAACAACATTTTTAAACCCGCTTTCAACAATGGCCAGGTATTTAAAATCTTCAGGCAAACCGGTTACGTGCAGGTAATATTCGATAGTTTTCATTTCGGGGCTGTTCTTTAAGCGCAATTGATAAACTATTCCGTACCGGATCTGTTTTTTTATTATATCCATCAGTTTATCTGCAACGCGGTCACTTAAGGGAATCTTCTCACCACAAAAATAGATATCATGTGCAACAGAATTAAGGGAATTGCAGGTAAGGAGGATTAAAAAGATAAAATATAATATCGCTCTCTTGAATTTCATGGTGAGGAGTAAATTAAATGATCAAAATTTAAATTTCTTTACTGAAATAAAACATCATTTAGTTTTTGATTAGGGCATGCCTTCTTATAGTGCCCGGTCTTTTTCCTTATTATAGATTTTTCCCGGAATACTGATCTCGATATTTGTTTTCCTCTGGCGGTCGTGCAGTTCAAATATCAATTCATCGTCGTTGCTTACATCGTATGCCTTAAAAGGATAGATGATCGCCCTTTGTTTACCGGGCAGGATAATGGGCGGGTATTTTGTGGGGTAAAGATAACCGGGATGTAATTTTATTCTTGTTCCATCTTTTCTTTTCAGGGTTAGCAGCATTATACCAGCAAGAAGATTATCGTTACCCCCGTTTTGTATCAATATTCTAAGATAGGCATCATTGGCTCCACTAAAACTAATGCCCTGGCATACCATGGATGTGGTAACCAAATTAGTGCTGTATGACAGATTAAGGCTTGGGTCACCATCCAGCAGATCGTTACAGGCTCTTTTACTCTCCTCGGTTTCTGCCGTGGCTAAATTAATGGTTTGCCCTGCCGGGTATTCGGCAAATTTATAACCAGCGTAATTTTTTCCTATTTCCTCCCTGCTGATACCGATAGGCTCTTTCTGTGTGCCTAAAGTTTTTGTTCCCTCCCGTTGCAGTTGCAGGGTTATATTTGGAACTGATGATGAATTGTCGGATTCCTTAATGGAGAAATCATATACAAATTCGTCACCCGCAGCGAATTGATCCTGGTACAAAACAGTAATGTTCTGTGAACCGTCATCATACTTTGCCACTAACAATCCCGGGTCGGGATTTTTTTCATTTGCCTTTATCGTAAAAGATTTGGTGTCGGGGTCAAACCCTAAAGTGTAAAATTTTGAAGAATTTGCAGGAAGCGGGTTTACAAATTTCAGGTCAATGAATT
This sequence comes from Chitinophagaceae bacterium, assembly GCA_043782405.1. Lineage (GTDB taxonomy): Bacteria > Bacteroidota > Bacteroidia > Chitinophagales > Chitinophagaceae > Ferruginibacter. The sequence continues at coordinate 25,491 of JAYWAN010000125.1, read as the reverse complement.
TTTTAGGCAATGTAACGCCTGTTTCCACCCCAACATGTACATAGATGGTAATATCCTGGTAAGCACCTGAGTCCTGGGCGTTACCATTGTACGCCAGGAGTACAATAAAAGAAAGAAAAAAAAGACGGGCATATTTTCTATATCGCTTCATAGTAAAAACACTGATTATACCGGATACTTAAATTTGTTATAAAAACTAATACTTGCATTTGATTCAAATGGTTTTCATTCATACAGGATTTGAAATAACAACCCTGCATGGATATACCAGCGTAGCATTCAACTGCAGAATGAACTCCAGCTCACGGCACAGGTTATCCATTTCTGTCTGCATCGCTTCGGTTACCTGGTCACTATAGGTTAACACCACATCAATTGTCCGTTTAAAGCCCTCAGCTGCGCTGCTGCCTACCTGTACGGCCTTATGTACTTCAACTTTTTTAAGTTTACTGCCATAGAGCTGATAACAAAGCAGCTTAACATCCTGTGCGCTGATGATCTTTCCACCCGAAATCAATTGTTGCCTCAAAATAGCTTTTTTTTCTGATTCGGTAACTCCATTTTTTCCGCCTGTAAAATTAGTAAGCGTAAGGCTCTTTTTTGAATTTACCAGGGCGTGGCCGGCAGTTGTGATTGCTGTACCCGCTTTAATATTATTGGCATCTTCTCCGTTGGTTACCCAATAATCGATGGTTACTGTTTCGCCATTTTTCTTTGGTCGCAACATCAGGTAATGGTAAGCCGTTTTTTCATCCGTTGCTTCCAGCATATTGTCTTCCAATCCGGCCAGTATCTTGCCGATTTCCCTTAAACGGCCTACGATCATTTCATTGCTTAGCTGACCAAAATAAGCACTTTGGTCCCTGATGGTTTCGGTAATATTATTGATCATTTCCCTTACTTCACGTGAACTGATATTACCTACTCCACTGGTTCGCACAATCGCTTCACCTGCAATTAATTTATCTGATCCCGCAGATGGGCGGATCTTATATTGCTCGCCTTTTTCATTTTTTACAGTTGCCAGGTCAAAGAATGCGCCGGTTTCCGGGATGGATATGATATTCACCCATTCATCTGTACGGTAATTAAAACTGTTACGTTTTTTATTCACTGCAGGAAATGCATTGATACTGCAGGAAACGATATCAAGGACCTCTTGCGGAAAATATTGCGGCAACTCGATTTTAATAAATATTAAATTTTCGGCTTCCAGTTGTTTTAAAATGTCATCGGGTAATTTATCCTTCCATGAAGCCGGTAATCCTTCCTGTGTCAATGACGGAGCTGAACTTATTTGTAAAAAACGGTTTTGGTGTATGAATGCTGTTTTCCTGTTTATCTTATTGGTACGGTTATCGCCCGAAAGCAGGATCTCCTGCTGGTCGATCTCGAGTTCTTCGTTTTCTCCATATCCGCTTACCAATTCTACCGGTTGCTCATTTTGCCATCCTTTTGCATAAGACAATGCGTTATAAAAACTGTTAGCCGCGGAATGTCCACGCAGGTCAAAATAGATACTGAGCCCTGTTAATGCCGTAAGTGGTTTATCCGATTTATCTGATGGCTTACCTATACTTAGGGCAAGCCATAGCTCATTGGAATTATTGATCCTGTTCGGCGAAAAAAGTGATTCCTTACTGTTATTCTCTTTGATCCTGAAAAGTTTATTCCCCGACATTAAATAACCAAGTTCTGCTTTTAAAAGAGTGAATTTGCTGATTGGTGATAAATGAAGATCAATGATTTCGGGATTGTTTGACGAAGGCCTGCTGATCTTTTGGCTAAGATAAAAAGCGGTATCCAAACCGATCTCGAGTTTTGCTTCTAAAGGAGTAGCCTGCAGGATACCCGATGCCGGTATTGCACCAAATAAAGATCCAGGAAGCATGATCTCGGCCAGGTAATCGATCAGCCTTGTATGCGAATCATTGATCTGTTGGCCGATCTTTTCCAATTCTGCTGCACAGGCTTCTATCATCAACAGGATAAGCGGATCAAAGTTTTGTTCTATCTCGCTTTCCTCTATATCCCACAACCTTGCGGCCGTGGTCATCATCTGGTCTTTTATCCTTTCTCTCTTTAATGAAGACATAATTTTTATTTCGAAGTTGAAGTCACTTTCCCCATCCTTAGGTTAGCCGGGATGAGAATGAACAGAAAATAATACTGGATTTACATCGGGGATGCTTTCAACCATAACAGGTCAGTCAAACAACATCGGGCCAATAAAAAAACCTGTCTGGAACTGGAAAGGTTCATTGCTGCGTAAAAGGTATCCGCTAACAATGATCTCGATACGCCGCCTAACCTGCACTGCATTAGATAACTTGTACTCCTTTTGTTTCACGCTAACTTCAACAGTAGCATTGGTTAATCTTTTCTCATATTTGACCAGCTGTTTTTTCAAGGAAGTCATCACCATTTCCCTCCTGGCATCATTAGACAAATGAATATCATAATCATGATCCCAGAACTGGGAACCATAAGCCATATCCTGTTTGTTTTCTTCCAGCTGGGTGGTGATCAGCAGGTGGATATTGCGGGCAATGGAATCCTTAAGTGAACAGCTATCCAATTTTTTCTTTTGAAAAAACTGTTCAAATCTTACCGGCAATTTAAGGTACTCAGGCATTGGAACTGTTTTTACAAATAAACGGAACGCTTAATTATAACTCAGGCGAACGTTGATCCGGTAAATCTTACCATCTGCGTCCTTTTTAAGCTCCACATTTTCAATATTCAGGTTATTATGCTTCCCGATGATCATATTATAAAATGCGCCGAATGTCATTGGTTGTTCACCGTTGCTGAGATAAACCTTTGTATTGACACCGTAAAATAAGTATTGATCAAACCCATCTACTGTTAATTTTGTAGAGCCATCGTTAAGTACGGTTATCAATTTATTCTTAAAGGTACTTTCAGCAATTAATGTAATGGTTTTTTCTTTTACCGGTTCTGTTTCAATTAATGGTTTTGGTTCCGGAGCGATTAACTGTTTAGGAATAACGGTGGCCTTGGGCTGTGTGGTATTTCCTATTACTACAATATCCTTTTGGTAGTATTTTAACCGGTCTCCATTAAGCGTTACCTGTATGGTATAAGGGCCACCATTGGGGAAATTCATCTTTGCGCTAGGGCCTTTAACCAGCTTTATTATTCCGGTATGATTGACAATAACCCATTCGTAGGTATTTGCATTTTTAAAACAAGTGAATTCCGTTTCTTTTCCTGCAAGTATATTATCAGGCCCTCTTATTATTTCATTACCATTCAGGTCATCAGGATTCCTTAACACGGTTATGTCCCTGGATGCGTCACAGTTTGAATTTATGCTGGCCGTAATGGTATACTTACCTGCTTTGGAAAATATATGGTGTGGAGAAAGGCCGTTTCCTCCTTCTGTACTATCATCAAAATCCCATACCATATTTTTTGCTGATATAGAGGCATCAAAATACAGGGTTTTGCCTGTGTAATAAATATTGCTGTCGGTACTTGGGGTGATCATAAAAGTAAAAGGGGTGCATTTATTCCTGTCGATAACAAAAAAGCTCAACAGGCCCAGCGACAATACCATGGTAATGATGATGGTGAGCAATACCCTGTTATCGAGCAACATGGTTTTACGGTAAAATATCCTGTTTGCGTTCATGATTAAAAAATTAACCTTTTTTATTAAGTAACTGTCCCTTGCAAGTCAATATATCGCTTTTTAAATCGAAAATCTGTTGGTTTAATCGTTCAATCGTGGCGTTTAATTCTTTTACACTGGCATTATTATCATTTCCTGCCTTCATATCGATTTTTGCCAGTTTGTAAAATCGTAGGTTCTTGATCACATTCATATACAATTTGTTTTCCTCATTTTCTGCCGGGAACATTTTATCAAGCTCAATGATCTTGCTGTCTATTGTAGCACTCATATTAGCCAACTCGGCAGGATTTTTATTGTTCAACTGATCGATCATTTGTGAAACAGGGATCATCTTCTCTGTAAAATCAATTTTCAGTTTATTGTTTTCCTCTACGGATTTCTTGTACTCCAGCAATACATCATTTTGCTTTAAAGGTACCCGTGTACTAAAAAAAACCGTGGTTACCACAATAGCGGTACACACCAAAAAAAGGAGCATAAAATTGAGGAATGCTTTTTTTCTTTCTGCCTTGTTGATGGGTTCCATAACTGGTTATTTATTTTGTCAAAAAAAATAATGATCCTTGTTGATGCCTATCCAAGAAAACGCCGCCTTGCCCTATCCTGGCCGCCGCCTTGCTGCATCGCTTCTTCCTTTACAAAAATTCCGCTTTCCTTGCGCTTACCAATGAATTCCAATTTACTCAGTGTTTCAAAAAGCCGGGAAGTAATTTTTACAAATGTTACGATCTTCTGGATATTGTTATTGATGTCATTTTGGTTAAAACTGGTATTGGCCAGGTTACTGAGCATGCTCTCCAATTCACCCTGTTTCAATTCGCACCATTCACTGAGGTAATTCATCAATTCCTCTTTTCCGGTTCCTATGCGAAGGTCAATGCTGTTCTTCATGATCCTTGATAAGGCAGAAATGGCCTGGAATAAAGTGGCAGGTGGTTCATACAACATATTCCAGCGCATGGTTGTTATGGCTTGCCCCAGGTATAGCATTACCCTGTCGCAGAGGAACATCACCATTTCGGAGATCTCATTCTGCTGATTCTTTTTAAATATCTTCTGCACAATCAGGGAACAATACAATTCCATATCGGAAAGGTATTTATCCAGTTCACCGTGAAGCGATACAAGGTCAGGATTGGCATTGATGGTGAGACAGGGGGGGATATAATCCTGCTCGATCCGTACTTCATTATTATTTACCAGCACTTTACCAATAGCCATTCCATATGGATGATAAGCATATTGCCTGTAATCGCTTTCACTTACAAGATGCAAAGAGTAGGTTGGTACCACACTGGGAAACCTTGCCGGATTTTCTTTAGTTAAGTCACCCGCAGCCTGTTTTTCGTAAGGATTAGTGAGAAGAAATATCCACCATACTGCTTCGCTTCCGCTTGTTGTAAACGGAAAAGAACTGGTTAAGATATTGCCGGTATCGGTTTGTCCTACTGTTGAAAAAGCGGGCAGGGCGATGGGTGCGCCACCGGAAGTGATGGCCTGGCAGGAAAGGACGGATACGCGGAGTGTATTCTGGTTATCGAATGATATTTTAACATTGAAAGTTTCTTCGCCGGCGGCAGATGCGGGAAGTACGCCAAACCGAATGGGGGAAAGATTTAATGAAACCATTCCCTGTAATGCATTCATCCACGCATTATCCTGTTCAATGAAATGATTTTTATTGATCTTCATCCCATCAATCCAATTCACTGGAAAATATTTCTGCCGGTCTCTCATCTTAATATATGTTTTCCTTACTTAAAATGCGTTCACAAACTATTATGGTATCTTCTTTGATCTTATTGTCATAAATCGATAATTCCGGATCGAGTATGCGGTTGCGTTGGTACCATTTTGGTTTTACCCTGAACCACCATTCAATAGGTTCCTGGTATTTATCTACATAATCTATGGTTGTTTCACTGTGAAATTCATTGTAGTCATTAACAAAATGATAGTACAGGTCGCCAAGCTGCATGGTTTCGGGGCCCTTTGCCCTGAAATTTGTTTTTCTTTCATCATCCAGTTTTTTGGGGATCTCAAATGCGAGGACCACCAGCTTTTCATTTATTTTTTCATCGGGCAGGTCAATCGGTGAATCAACCGGGTAGCGCCAGGTGGTAAAAACGGGGGCAGGTATTTTAAATGCAGCTTCAAAAGTATAAAACACCAGCATGGGTATAAAAAAGCAAAGCAAACTCATCAGCATCGGGAAAAACAAAAAGGATTTATCTCCCTTAAGCAGGTATTGCAGTGAAGAAAAGGCCACCACTACAAAGAAGATCATGGATATTCCGAAAATGATCTCGCCCCAAAATACCTTTCCGCGGTTATTATTGTTGGAGTAAAAATATTTTTTATGAAAAAAGACAAGGTGGATGATGCCGAATAATAAAAAGATGGCAGCAAAGATCCAGAACACGGAGAAGAGGTGGTCGCTAATATATGTGGCCAGGCAGGCTCCTCCAGAAAAACCTACAGCAGATACACTTCCCAAAACAACCGGTCTCTTACTGCCCCCGAATCCTTCCGAAAAATTTTTCACCATGAACAACAGGGCTACACCACAGGCGAAGAAACTGCCGATATACATCCAAAAATATTTAATAAGCATGGTTAAAGCTTTACATTAGTTTTAGATAGCCAGGCTGTAGCCCAAAACGCTGTCTGCTTCGGCATCGTCGGCCTGCAGCAAAGAGAATTCAAATATAACATCAATTGGTAAAGGAATAAATATTTCCTCAAATTGATTTAATAATTTTCCGTAAGGATCATTTGGCCTGTACAATTCAATCTCTTTCTTTTTGATATCCAGTATCAAAAACTTCCAGTAAACGGCAGGTTCCCAAAAATTATCGCCTACAATCGTATCTACGCCCAGGTCTCCATAACCCATTTCCAGGGCCGACTCAGTGACGTTATGACTGGAGAACTCACTCTTTTCATATTGCACTTCTGTTCCCAGTATGATGCCCAGTGCTTTTGCAGTTAGTTCAAGATTACCCTTAATGAAATTTACCCAGGGCATCAACTGAACTAATTTTCTTACGTTTTCAATGGGCATATCTTCGGGCATATCCCAAAAGCGTAAAAACTCTTTTTTAAGATTGCCATTCAGCATACCAAAAGCAAGGTTCAGTTCTTCCTGCTCCACCATGGTGCTGTACCTGAAGAACTCCTGCTCAATAGGTTGAAAGAATTTCCTGACGTATTTTTCCTCTTCTTTAAAATCTTTGAATTCCTGGGTCATCTGGGTTACCGTGAGGGTCTTGCTGTTACCCTTTGTCTGGTGAAAAACACCTTCGGGCAGCCGGTCATAAATTCCATCCCTGTTTACCAGCAGATTAATGTCAAGAGCCTTTGTATCCTCATCAGATTTAAAGATCACTTCCTCAATATCATTCCTGAAACTTTTTTTAAAATTACTGTCCGATACCAGCCGTATCTGGTCAAAAGCAGCACTGTTGCTGATTATTTCAGCACAGAATGCTTCTGCCCGCAAAAAATGGTGAGCAGCTGAATCGTATTCTTTTTTTGTACCCATTGGTGTTAAGTAAAATACAGCAGTTGGACAAGAAGATATAGAGATTACACGGATTTCATAAATACTGGGAACCGAAATTAATTATAAAAAACCTAAAAATGAAATCTTTGGGCTGCCAAAATATTTTAGGTAAAATAACTATAATCTGGATAATATTGTTATATTGTTTGAGGTTAAGATATACCCGCAATGCCCAGCCATTCATCGTTACGGTTATTTTTATGCCGCCTGGATTTTATAAAAAAATATTTGATTCTTATTTATTTTTTTGTAAAATTGCTAAAAGTTATAATTAATATCCATATCGCATTAAGTACCTTAGACAATATCCCCTAAAAAATTACGGCCCAAATATACCTGATCAAAACTGAATGGAACAGGGCCCGGTACGTCACATATCCTATCACTTATAGTATTCGGTTTCTATTATTAATTAACAATAAATCAAAAAATCATGAGTTTCAAAGCCAAATTCAAAGCTGCAGGGAAAGAAATGAACGTGCTGGACGCACATTATAGCCTGCACCAGGAAGTGGATGCTACCGGACGTCCTTCCTCAATAACCCGCGGGGGCCAGATCACGATAACAGTTGAAAGCAACCAGGAAACTGACCTGTTCGAATGGATGTGTAATAATTTCGAACGCAAAGACGGAAGTATAGTTTTCTTAAAACGTGATTCTGATGCTACCATGAAAGAATTGAAATTCAAGGAAGGCTACCTTATAGGGTTTGAAGAAAGTTTTCATGCTTCCAACAGTAACCCATTGTCAACAACTTTTACCATTTCTGCGAAGGAATTAAGCTTGGGCTCCGGCACGCACAAAAATGAGTGGGTATAATTGCATTCCGGCAATGCAATGCTGTTTGATGAATGAGTTCCACATTATCATGCTTTCGGTATTTCGAAGAGCAGGATAGTTCATGGGGAAATATCAATGGTCAGACAGCAATAAAATTTACCCGCAAAAGAATATTTCAATCAGCTGTTTTTTCACAAGCTGCGAATAGACTATAAAACCAAGTATTGCAATTCGGCCTTGGCTGAAATGCAATACTTCATTTTTAGTGGTTAGGTTTCCGGGCTCGAAAAATTGCGATTGGCTACTTTCAGATTATTGCAACCCGGACAAATTGTTAATGACTGACTTTTAAATTTATTCTAAATATTAAAAACCTATGTCCTTTCAGCTAACGCATACTAAAATACAGGTTGAAGGCAGCGAAGGCGACATTATATTCTCACACCTGGTGATCAACCAGTACCTGGCTGATGTAAATGCCTTCACTTTTACCTGGCGCCAGCCTGAAAAAAAAGCCGCACTTGCCGATCATGTTAAATTCTATAAGAAGAACCTCTCCAAAGTTGTAACGATAAATATCAAAGATGGCATCAGGTTTAAAGGGATCATCAATGCGATAAGTTGTAATAACCAGGATGCATTGGGTGTTTCCTATGATATCCAGGGTAAGGGACTTTTGATGAAACTGGATGGGGTACCGGAATGCAAAGCATTCTTTAAAAAGAAACTCGACCAGATATTTGAAACGGTACTGGGAACAAAAAAGAATATTTCGGCTACAGATAAGGAAGAACTTTTTTATACGGTTCAATATAACCAGACCAGGTTTCAATTCCTGCGCATGATGGCTGCCAGGTATGGCGAATGGTTTTATTATAATGGCGAAGAAATGGTATTGGGCAAACCTGCAGATGCTGCCATTTCACTTACCCAGCTCAAGGATGTGCATGATATTGATATTACAGCAAGACTGGTAAAAGCTGCGCATAACAGTGCCGGTTATGATCATTATAAAGGAGAAACCATTAAGGACGAGAAGAAAGAAAAAGGCAAGGGTGGTAGCTTTATGGAAGTGAGCGTAAATTTATCGGAATCCACATTCAATAGCGAACACACAAAAGCAAATGTTTCCAACGCCCCCACATCAGACCTGTTGAAAAGCATGAATAAGCTTAAGCAACAGGCTGCGGCTGCTGCAACAGTGTTTGTTACCGGCAGCAGTTTTAATGCTAAATTAAAATTGGCCAGCAAGATCAAGATACTTGAACCCGACGGAAAGGGTGATATGGGAGAATACATCATCACCGAGATTCACCATAACTGTTTTACCGATAACAATTACCAGAACCAGTTTGTTGCAATTCCCGCTGAAGCAGATGTGCCACCTTATACCAACCCCGAACTGTTTGCGGTTTGTAAAGCACAACCAGCCATTGTAACAGACAATGAAGATAAAGATGGGCTGGACCGTATTAAAGTACGTTTTCACTGGATGCAGCCTGATGAAAGCACGCCCTGGATATATGTGCTAACCCCTCATGCCGGTAAGGATAAGGGTATCCGGTTCCTGCCCGAAAAAAATGAAGATGTCATCATTGGATTTGGCGACAATAATGCCGAAAGGCCTTATATGATGGGGGCCATACATACTGATAAAGATAAATCGGGCAACGATTATAAATCAAACTTCAAAAAAACGATTGGCACAAAAACCGGCCGCCGTATTGAAATAGACGACGATGAGGGGTTTGTAAAATTTGTAGACAATTATCCCGATAAGAAACCGATCAACATCATCCAGCACCAGCGTAAGGATTCCAAGATATTTTTAGCGATGCAGTCGCAAAAGAACGATAACGACTATTCGCTGATACATTTGGAGAATGGTGATAGGATAGGCATTCAATTGTATCATGGCGGCCAAAAAGTGACCGAGATAGTAATGGAGGCTTCGGCAAAAAAATTAACCATCAAATCAATGGACACCATTGAGATCAATGCAGAAAAGGAGATCAACATGAAGTCGCAGACCATCAACATAAAAGCAAGCAAAGAATTGAATATGGAAGGAACGGCTTCGGGGGTTAATATTAAAGGCAACAAAGTGAGTGCACAGGCACAAACCACTATGGAAGTGAAAGGACTTACTGCAACCGTAGAAGGCAGTACCAAACTTGACCTGAAAGGCGGTATGATGGCTTCACTGACGGCAGCGATGGTGAAGATCAATTAATAAAACGGACATTTATATTTTCCTGGATCAATTCAATTTTAAAACAAACCGCTATGGGAACAACATTTGGATCTACAATCAGAACAGTTGCAGACATTGTACAAACAGTTACAAAATGCAGTAAGCCACAGGCAGATGCAGCAGAAGCTGAAATTTGCAGTAAGCCAGAGAATGTTGCAAAGTTGGCCATGGCCTGTGGCATTGCCACATCTGCGGTAGGATATGGTGGTGTTTTGCTTTGGTCTTCCGGCGCATCCGGTGGTGCAACTGCTTTGCCTGGTTTAGTGTTGGTAGGTGGCGGTACTTTGGCAGCAAAAAAATTCTGCAGTGCTTTTGTAAGACAGAGCACTTCCAATCCTTAATACTTTAAATCTTTAATATTATTTCATGGGCAAGCCTGCAGCAAGGATCGGTGATATGCACATGTGTCCGTTTGTAACACCGGGCCTGCCACCTATACCACATGTGGGCGGACCAATTATCGGCCCTGGTTGTCCAACAGTTTTGATAGGAGGTCAGCCTGCGGCGGTGATGGGCGATATGTGTACCTGTGTTGGTCCGCCCGATACCATTATTCTTGGCTCTGTTGGAGTGATGATTGGGGGAAAGCCTGCAGCGAGGATGGGAGACCAGTGTGCTCATGGAGGGATGATAGCGGTGGGATGCCCGACGGTGTTGATTGGGGAGGTGATGGGAGGCGGAGGTGGTGGAATGGCAGGGATGTCGGTAGATGCTTTAATTAATGTAATGAATAGCATTTCGGGCGCTTTAAAGAAAAAAATTGCACAGATAGTAGCGATGAAACAAGCGGCGGCGAATGGAACACCTTTCTGTGAGAAATGTGCTGCCGCAATTATGAAAGGGTAATATTTTTAGTTATCATTTTTTTGAAAATAATAGTATAAATAAAATAACAATAATTATGATGACAGTGAGTGAATACCAGATGAAAAGCCTTGCACAATCCGGCAGAATAATTTTTGAAAAAAAAGCTTTTCTGCATTTAAAAGAGAAATACTTAATGTTTACTCAAAGAAATACAGATGCACAAATTGAAGAAATAGTAAAACAAGGCGTGGGGAAAGCTGCTATGTATAATATCAATACCCATGATGAGACACTACGTTTTTTAGAGTACATAGTTGTCCTTGGCGAAAATTTTGAAGATAATGAAGAAAATGAATGGGCTAAGGATATTCTAAAAATCAGAAATCTGGATGGTGTGGAAAAGATAAACCGGATACAGAAAAAGCTAATTGCTTAAAAATAAACAATACTATATGTCAGGTAAAGTTGGAAGCCCTGTTCAAAAATGCCCCCTGAAAAAGGAAGAGGGAAAAGAGCAAAATCCTAAACTGCATTGGATAAAATTTAAGATACAGGATGAAAAAGGCAGGCCTCTGCCAGGGGTTACTGTATTAGTTTCCGATTCTGCTGGAACCCTTGAAGAACAAACTTCAGATGCAAATGGGATGATTCATATAAAAAACATTAAGCCTGGAAATTGTGGGCTTAAATCAGATTGGAAAATGTGGACTGTAGATGAAGTTGTTTATTTTCAATAGGAAATTTTTTCTTAATAACGAATAGTTTATTATGTCTAAATATATAATAAGAGGCAAAGAATATAAAGTAAAGGATAATGATACTCCCGAATCAATTGCAAAAGCTAACGGTTTAAAATGGCCAGAGCTTGCAAAATATAATTTCGGGACAGATGATCCTACTGAAATCAATAAATATTTGGGAGGAAGCAGGGTGGGTTGTACGAAGAAATCAACGGATGGTAAGAACTATATCTTTACTAGTAAAGACGATCCTGGTATTATTCATATTCCTTCAGGTAATCCACAAAAAAAATTTAGTTCGAATAGCGAACATATAATAACAGTAAAAATCCCACAAATAAAAATTCCTCCACCCGCAAAATGTAAAGTAAAATTTTGGCCTCAACCGGGATGGAAAGGAGAATTTGGATTTGACTGGCTTAGAGACGGTCAATCTGGTTTACAATCGGATGTTGACTATGAGACAATAATTGGAGCATATCCTGAAAATGCAGATCCTGATTATAGTAGTTCTCCACAATTTCATAAAAATTGGGACAATACCTATAATAATTTGGAGAATGAATATGCGCCATTTTATGTACGTTGGAAAAAAGATCAATATTACAAAAATGATGTTGCTTTTTTATGCCTTTTTCCACAAAACGAATGTACTAGCAATCCTAAAAAACCATGGAAGGCTGAACTAAATTTTCATCTAGAAATTATCGAAAGTAATCCAATTAACCTAAAATTTATGTTTGGAAATAGAGATGGAGGGATTGATGAAGCAACAGAAACATCTGAATATCTTGAAGTGGTAGGAGACTTGCCCAAGTCTACAGGTGCGTATACAAAACCAATGACAATCAAGTGCATAAAAGGATTTAACAGGGACTTAGAAATTAGCGTAGTTAATTGTACCAACGATTCCACTGGTAAAGAATATAGAGAAAAGATTGGAAAATTAATTCTATTACGTAACTCTAAAGAATTTTGTAATGCTGTTAATGTGGTTTTTGTTAAAGTTAAAACAAACTTAAAAAATTTCTTTTTTAGGTCATCAGTAAAAGTTGGAGAAACTAAGGGTGAGCAGCCGTATCTCGAAAAATACCTGTTTCAGTCCCACACAAACCTCAATTTAAAAGAGGAAGAATTTGATTTGTCGAATGATAAGTTTTTTTCTTTAGTTAACTCAAAGATTCATTTTGATAAAAAGTTATTAAAATTTTATATAGATATCGACAGTAATATACATAGTTACTTAGAAGATAAATTCAACAAGGAAAAATCAACCCCTGAGATAAATTATGAAGAATGGTATAAAGTATTTTTTATTAAAGAATTTAGTGCTATAAACCGTTCTGGAGGGGGTGGGTATTTTACATTGGGGCAGGCAAAGGATATAGGATCCAAATGTGTAGTTGTTTTTGATGGGAAAAGTGATTCAACAGCTACACATGAACTTTTTCATGCTTTTGGTTTGTATCATAGTTTTTCTAATAGTAGCCCACATATTTTTGAAAAATTTAAAACAGACAACATTATGGATTATGAAAGTAATGATTACCCTGATACTAAAACAAAATTTACAACTTGGATGTGGCAATGGATGCATATAAATCCATTATTATAGAAAAGATAAGTATTTTAATTTTCTATAAAGATAATTTAATAAATAGTATATGCTCAGTTTGATGCGATTAACTAGGTTTTCTTTTTTATTTTCTTTTTTATTTATTTCTGCAAATTGTAACTCTCAAATTAAATTAAAAATGCAAACATTTGATATTAAGGAATTCGAAAAACATAAAATAGCTGGGGTTTATGATCGTGTTTTACTAAACGGAACAACGATAAGGCAATATAATTATTCAGAAGGCTATGTTCAAAAAACAATTTCTGTTGAAGGATGGTTTTATGACTATAAAGAGTTTTATTTAAATGGAAATCTAAAAGAAAGTGGGACTTTTTTTAAAAAAGGAGATTACCCTGCTGGTATTTGGACTGAATATGATAGTTCTGGTAAAATGATCAAAGAAACTAACTATGATAAGATGTTCAAACAAACTCTGCCTTCAATATTTGAAATATTAAAACAAAAAAAAATAAAATTTACCCTAATTGATAATTATAATTCCATTCGAAGAGCTGTAATTGATTCAAAAGCCATCTGGATTGTGGAATGGAAAATACAACAAGGGCGTATTGAAACAATAACAATTGATGATGAGAAGGGGAAAATTGTCAATACTGATTTTTATTTATTGCAAGAGCAACATTAAGTTTTTGCAATGTAATATACTAAAATACTAAATGGAATGCTATTCCCTTTCAATTATTTCCTTTTCGATGCAGCCCGTGCAGAATCCAACCTCTACACCGCTATAGAGCAAAACCCAAATTATAAATCATTATACAAAGGTACAGCCGAAGAAGACCTTGAAGGAGTAGCTCCCTACCTTTTTACCATTGCCGAAAACACTCCCTTCGCCGATTGGTATTTAAATGAAGGCTGGGGCCAAAGCTGGGGAACCTTATTGTTTTCTAACTATCCATTTGAGCAACTATATACCCATTTCCGCAAATTCCTAATGGTTAAAACAGAAGACGAAGAAGAACTCTATTTCCGCTTTTATGATCCCCGTGTGCTGCGTATTTTTTTACCCACCTGCGATGAGAAACAGCTTAGGGAGTTTTTTGGCCCTGTTGAATATTTTATCTGCGAAGACGAAGATCCTGGCTATGCACTGGTCTTTTCTTTTGCAAAAAATCAATTGCAAACGAAAAGGGTAGCCAAGGAGGAGGTTTTTGAGCAATCAGAAGCAAATAAAACGGGAAGAAAGTTTTTTATTTGAAGTACAATTTGTAATTTACCCCTACTTGTGCCTATCTTTCTTTTTATCTCACGATCAATTAGTTGAGTTTGATTTGTGGTAGGAATGTTTATATTTTAATTGTATCCAATTATCTCCTTTTGTAAGAACCATTTGAAGATTGGCTCATTCAGATTAATTCATACAGCAACATAAACAACTTCAGTCTATGCTGGTCATAATAGATGGAACAGGGGAAGCTAGCGATTCGGCCTATAACAGAACCATGGCAAATGGTTTTTTAAAACGCCTCGAAAAGGAATCGTCCGTTTTCCCCAAGGTTTATTTCCGTGGGCCAACATGGAGTGGCACGGAGTGTGAAGATATTGTACAGCATGCATTGAACTGGATCAGCAATAAAATGCAGGGTTTGCATAGAGGCGACACACCTCAATTATTCCTGGCAGGATACAGCAGGGGTGGCACTATTGCCATTGCAATTGCGCAAGCGATACAAAAACTGGCCTATAATCCCAATGAGCAATATAAATACGACCGGGGTACTTATTTTATCGACCCCGATAATGCAAGTAAATTCCAGGCAGAATTATATAATGATTATGCAAGATTATGGTACGAGCTCAACAAGAATATCAAGTGTATAGCATTGTTTGATGCAGTTGACCGTGCCCTTTTCATTGATACTGATGTAATACCTAAGAACGTAAAGATGGCTTATCATGCCTTACGTTCTCCTATCGCTGGCTCCAGGCGTTCATTTGGAAATACCGGCACTTCGCATGAACTGGGCGGTGCACATTACCAGCAACGTCATTTTTTGTGTACTCATGCGGGTATGGGAGGTATTCCCTGGACGGGCGACCATCCTACCGAATTTACCCCGGTAATGCAAAGGGTGGTAAAAGTTATGAATACCTTCAGCATTGTCGATTCATCAGTGGTGATCGATATTGTCAGAGACGAAGGCATTGGTTATGGCCCGATAAGCGGATTGACAAAACCCTTGCTGACCGAGCAACAGGATATCGTCGGCAGTAAAAAAGTGCATGACTGGATGTGGGAAAATATGCGCAAGGAAGGGATGCTGGGATAAAAATTAAAACGTAATAATTATTTATATTCAAACTCATGCCAACACAAACCGCTTATTCATTTTCCCCTAGCGCCCAACAAGCTATGCATATTGCTGCACAGTTAGCCAAAGAAAATATGCACGCTACTTACGGCGCCGCACACCTGCTAAAGGCCTTATTGCATAAAGACCTTCCTATATTAACTTTTCTCGAAAGCAAGGGAGCCGATGTTTATTATATGGAAGAATGGGCCGAAATACGGATAGAGCAATACCCGCGTACCGCCAAACCGGTCGATGAACCTTCACCTGATGACAGCTGTGATGCATTATTCAATGAAGCCGATCACCTGCACCTGAAACTGATGTACCAGGCCATTGAACCGGAATGTTTGCTAATCGCTTTGTCAACACCCGGTGTAACTTTTGCTTATGAGCAATTGAAAACTTACCCGCTTACTTCTGCCCAGCTGATCCAGTGGTACGAAACTTCAGGGGCTACGCAAACCAAGGCCGGTGGAAATGGAAAAGGAAAGGCGGCTAAAGTTTCACCCAAAAGTTCTTATGAAGCACTGAATAAATATTGTATCGATAAACTGCAGCAGTATAAAAATGGCGGACTGTTACCCGTGATAGGAAGAGATAAAGAAATCAGGCAAATGTGCGAGATCATTAGCCGTAAAAGCAAATCAAATGTGATCATTACCGGCGATAGCGGCGTGGGCAAGACAGCCCTGCTCAATGGTTTTGCTATTGCGGTAGCAGAAGAGAATGTACCGCTTCACCTGCGCAATGTATCCATTTATGAAATAGACAACGGTGCTTTATTGGCAGGAGCAGCTTATAAAGGAGAAATAGAAGACCGCATCCGCAAGATCACGATGGACCTTGCTAATCTTGAAAAGCCCATACTCTTCATCGACGAAATTCATACGCTTATCGACCGCAATAATCCCAATGCAGGCGCTACAAGTATTTTAAAAGCAGAACTGGCTAAGGGAATACTCACCGTGGTGAGCACCACTACACTGGATGAGTACCGGAAAAGTATTGAAAAAGATGAAACATTCAGTCGCCGTTTTGAAGTGGTTAAACTGCAGGAACCCGATACCGGTATTGCAGAGAAAATGTTGCGCAACCAGGCCATCAATTATGAAACACACCATAAACTTGCCATTAGTGATGAAGTATTTGGTGAAACGATCCGCCTGGCTAAACGATTTATCAAGGATCGTAAATTGCCCGATTCGGCCATTGATCTTTTAGACAGGACACTGGCTGTGAGCCGCATGATGGCAGATACCTCAGCACAGGATGTTGAAAAATTCAAGACCAAATTAACCGAACTTCCGGCTGAAGCAACCGACGAACAATTGCGCTGGCTTTACCACGAAGCCCAAACGGGTTTTAGCCCGGTATTGCTGGCCAGGCATAATGAAGAAAAAGAATTCAGTAAGATAACCGACCTGGCCGAAATGCGTGCATACCTAACCGGTATGTTTGACAGCCTTGCGGTGATTGCAGCAACAGAAAAGAAAAATATTGATTCTACTGATATCAGCGCCGTAGTGGCCAATATCACCGGTATCCCGTTGGGGAAGATACAAACCAAAGAACAGCAAAGGCTGGTGAATATGGAAACCCATCTCCGGCAGCGGGTGATTGGACAGGACCATGCATTAAAGACCGTTTCTGATGCGATACTGGAATCCCGTTCGGGATTAAATAAGGCGGGGCAGCCCATTGCTTCATTCTTTTTTCTCGGACCAACGGGTACGGGTAAAACAGAACTGGCAAAATCGCTGGCAGAATTTCTTTTCCAGGATGAGAATTCGATCATACGTTTCGATATGTCCGAATTCAAAGAAGAACATTCTGCTGCATTATTATATGGCGCACCTCCGGGTTATGTAGGTTACGAAGAGGGCGGTATGCTCGTGAACAAAATAAGACAGCAACCTTATGCCATTGTACTTTTTGATGAAATCGAAAAAGCACATCCTTCCGTATTCGATATCTTTCTGCAAATACTGGACGAAGGAAAAATGCATGACAGGCTGGGTAAAGAAGGGGATTTTTCCAACGCAGTGATATTATTCACTTCCAATATAGGATCTGAGCACATCATTGAAACCTTTAATAAAGGTGATATCCCGAAGTCGGAAGATATGCTGGATATCATGAGTCGTTATTTCCGCCCCGAGTTTTTAGCAAGGGTTACCGAGATCGTTCCTTTTGCACCGGTTAGTATTGAAAATGTGGTACGCATCTTCAATATCCATTTAAAACCCCTGGTAAAACAACTGGAGCAACAGGGTATCACACTCAAAGTGAGTGAGGAAGCGGCTACCCACCTGGCGCATTTAGGGTTTACACCAAAATATGGGGTACGCCCGCTGAAAGGGGTTATCCGTACTTCCCTGCGAAAACCTTTGAGCAGGATGATCATTAATGACGAGATAAGGAATGGTTCGGTGGTAAATGCCGTATTGGACGAAAAAAATCAATTAACTTGGAATATTAAATAAAAAAAACAGTATATTTAATTCATCAAAAACTAACGTTATGGCAGATAATTATGGAATCGGCGGCAATGAAGTAAAAACAGACGCCAGCGAAGCTTTCGCAGACATTCCCCAGAACCGTACATTAATGGCTGAAAAGCTAACCAAAGATGCTCCCGTTAAACCGGAGATCGTTCATGGTATTCAAACTGTTGACCAGGTGTTTGAACATTACAAACCCCGTGTAAGCGTAGATTTTGAAGACGCCGATGGCGTAACAAAAAAAGAAGAGCTTAGTTTTAAGAATCTTGGCGATTTTGGTGTAAAAGGGATCACGGAACAAAGTGAATTCCTTAAAGACAATGCTTCTCAAAAAGAAGAATACCTTAAGATCATCAAGCAGCTTAAATCAAATAAGATCCTGAAATCTGCCTTGGCCGATCCAGATGGTAAAGCGGCATTGCTCGACGCTATACAAAGCATGATCGCTGAACTAAAAAACAATAAGTAAGCATTAAGGAATATTTAAAACCTTAAACATAAACTAATGTCATTCCTCGCCAAATTGGAAATGGGTAGTAAAGAATATAATATTCTTACTGTGGAATACGACTTACAGCAACCCATGGATCAAAATCATCGCCCAAATGGAGCTACCAAGGGAGGTTTGATACAGATCATGATTGAAACAGGAACTTCCGATGCTGAACTGCTGGAGTGGGCATTCAAGAGTGAATTGAAAAAGGATGGTAAAATTGTATTCTACCGCAGGGATGCCAACAGCCAGATGAAAACAATTAAGTTCAAGGATGCTTTCTGTGTTTATTTCAAAGAAATATTTACAGCCGACGGAAAAAACCCCATGGTTACCCGGATGACGATTTCGGCCCGTGAACTTACTGTCAGCAACATGAGTATAAAAAATACCTGGGCAGGCATGGCTTCAAGCAGCGGTAGTGGGGCCACAACAACCGAAGAGACAAATATCAAAAGTTTTAATGCAGGATAATTAATTTAATCACCAAACACTATTCATTAAATACTGAGTTATGGCTGAAAATATGGAATTACAACCCGAGAAGCAACCGGAAATTTTACAGGAAAGGCAGGAGATACAAAAGCCACTGGAATTTCTAAAATCAAGCAGTGAAAAACTCGCAAAATTCGGAGGATTCGACCTTATTGAATCTTCTATAGAGGGTACACAGAACCTTAGTCCTGATAGAAAGGCAAGACGGAATATCTTTCTTACAGAACAACAGAAAAAAGGCGAACGAGAGTCCTTACAAAAAGCATTGGCATTATGGGCTAAAGTGCTCTCTTCAACTAATGAAATTTCCGACATGGTAAACCTCTGCGAAGAAAAAGCAGCAAGCAGCCAGAAGGTATTGGAACATAACCTGGCCAAAGCCGTGGAAGAATCCAAAGAACTGGAACGCTCTTACCGTAATGTTGCCCTGTTCTTTAAAAATTCAGAATCAGATAAAATAAAGAATGTTTCTTTCATCAATTGCGAACTGGACCAGATGAAAGACCTCGATAATACCAGGTTCATTGATGCAGTTAATGAAGAATTGAAAATGAATTTTGACAGGCTTGATCTGCGTAATAACTACAGCATCATGGTGATGCCCGGATACCTGGGATCAAATAAAGTTGTTGAAAAATGGGCGAAGATCGCCCATGAACATAAAGTAATGATGGTGACGGATTTTGAACACCTGGATGCACCCGATGATGTAATGGAAATGTTTGAACTGGCTAATCTTACCGCAGGCGATAAATACAAATCAAATGTAATGATGACCTGTAACTGGCTGGTTGGCCGTGGCAAGTTCAGTGAGCTGGGTGAAGAAGAAGACCTGTATGTTCCACCGTCAGGGGCATTGGCAGGAAAGGTTTATAAAACACTGATGAGCCAGGTAACCGCGGGTAAAAAATTCGGTAGCATGAATGAAGTGGATGGTGTGAAATTTCCATTGAAGAAAAGCGAAATAGCCAGCCTGGAAAAAATGGGACTGGTTCCAATGGTGAATGAATATGGAAAAGTAATGGCGTTCTCTGCAAAAACTTTATTTAATGGTGATAACCTTGGATTGCAGACCTACTCAGTTGTTCGTGTATTCGACTACGTTACAAAAGTGATGATGGACTTTCTCAACCGCCGTGCTTTTGAGAACTTCAACGCCAATACAAGAAAAGACCTGATGAGCCAGATCGTTAAATTCCTTGACAGCATAACGGGGCCGGATAAACTCATTGAAGATTTTACGATCCGCAGGTTTGAGCAGGATCCCATACAGAAAGACAAGATACATTTAGACATTCACATGAAACCTTATTTCCCTGCCAAGAACTTCATGATCAAAATGGAAGGGCAGAAAGGAGATGACGGAACAGCTTGGGAATCTGAATATGATCAGCAGTAGCCTGACTGGATTTAAGAATTTTATTAAAACTTACAGCCCTGTTCAGGGCTTTTTTATTGGGGTATGGTAAGAAATGATGATGCTGATAATTTTAAACCCCCACCTTCTTTTTAGCCGATCTTTTACTGCTGTATTTATCCCGTACCGGTTTATTATAGATGACGGGATTAGTGATGATCGTATCATCGCTCAGTAAGATCTGAACACACTCATTCAGGATCTGGTATTTACCTGCTCTAAAAAGCTGCATTTTATCTTCGGTCAGGCGCAAGTCATAGGTTCCATTATTGCTGATCATATTATCAAAACCAGGATTCAGCCGGTTGAATTGTTGAATATCCATACTCAGGTTTTTAGCGATCACCAGCGAATTGAATTTACCTGATATGGTTTCAATTTTTACTGTTGCCAGCTCAGCTTCGCTAAGGTTAACCTGGTTATCATAAGGATTGGCAGATCCCATTCCGTTCAATGAATTATTCCCTGTAGCCCAATCGGCATTGTTGCCCTCCATGATAAAATGGGTAGCGATAAATCTTTTTACATAGGTTCGTGATTCTTCGGGTAGGTAATATTGCAGGTTCCAAAAATTACGGCTACCGCTTCGTTGTATTGCGCTGTATACCCTGCCGGCACCACCGTTATATGCAGCCATTACCAGCAGCCAGTCATGTAACTGGCTATACAATTGTAATAAATATTTTGCTGCCGCATTTGTGCTCTTATAATAATCTGTGCGCTCGTCGGTATAATCATTGATGGTAAGTCCCATTTGTCTCGCCGTCTCTGGCATAAACTGCCAGGGCCCGCCGGCACCTTTTATGGAAACTGCCCCTGATTTTAAATTGGATTCAATTACAGCAATGTATTTAAGTTCTCGTGGTAATCCATAGTGTTGTAATAGGGATTCAATTAAAGTAAAATAAGGTTTACCCCAGCCCTTCATCTGCAGCAAATAATTACCATGAGATCTTATATAGTCCTGGATAAATTCACCGGCATTGGAATTTACCTGCATTGCATAAGGTTGCAGCGGGTTATAGGTGTTGTTGGTAAAATAATTTTTGAAGCCATACCGTGTTTCAAAGCTGATATATTCTACTTTTTCTTTAGAAGGTGGCTTATTGGAACTAATAACCTCAGCGATCAGTTTATGCGCTGTTTTTTCGTCAATAACAGCCGTGTCAATAGGTACTTGCTGTGTACCGTAAATAGAATCAGCCCTTGTAAATTGGAAAGAAAAGATGGCTAATAAAAAAAGTACTGGTTTGTTCATGGTTGTAATGACATTACTGTATTGTAAACTCTTCTGTAAGGTACTTTGAAAGCTGCAGCAAAGTTACATCATCCTTTTTATTTGTAATAACCTGTAGGCCAAAGGGCATGCCATTACTATGTTTAAACAGTGGCAGCGCAATACCAGGTATACCGGTGAGGTTGGCAAAAACAGTATAGATATCGGCTAAATACATAGCAACAGGATCGTCGGATTTATCTCCTATAGGAAACGCTGTTGCCGGGCTCGTTGGTAATATAAGTGCATCAAATTCACTGAAAAGAGCAATCGTCTTATCAGTTAACAGCCTGCGTACCTGTTGCGCTTTGCTGTAATACGCATCATAATATCCGGCACTTAAAACAAAAGTACCCAGCATGATCCTGCGTTGCACTTCTTTACCAAAACCTTCGCTACGGGTATGCTTATAAAAGTCTGTTAAATCTTTTGTCGCTGACGGGGTGCGGTAGCCAAAACGAATACCATCATACCTACTCAGATTACTGCTTGCTTCTGCTGTGGTTAAAACATAGTAAGCCGGTACCACATAATCAAGCAGGTCAAAATCAACTGCTGTTACTTCATGCCCTTCTGTTTTTAATTTATCAAGGATAGTAAGGATTGAATCACTAATCTCTTTGTCTAACGAAGGATGATAGAGTGCCTCTTTAAAATAAGCGATGCGGTATTTTTTACCATTGACTACCGGTAAAGAAATAGGAGGTAGTTTTTCGGGTAATGCGGTACTGTCATATTCATCAGCACCATTCATCGTTTGCAGCAGGAGTGCAATATCATCAATAGTATTACCAAATATACCGATCTGGTCAAATGAAGAGGCATAAGCGATTAGGCCATGCCGTGAAATAAGTCCATAGGTCGGTTTAAAACCAATGATGCCGCAAAAATCGGCAGGCTGCCTTACCGAGCCGCCGGTATCAGATCCTAAACTTGCCATACAAAGACCAGCCTGTACCGCCACAGCGCTGCCCCCTGATGAACCACCCGGTACTTTTGTTTCGTCAAGGGCATTCAATACATTTCCATATACTGAATTTTCATTGGAACTGCCCATGGCGAATTCATCACAATTGCAGGAACCTATAATAATAGCATCCTCATCCAGCAAGCGCTGTACAGCTGTTGCAGAATATAAACTGGTAAACCCTTCCAGGATTTTAGAAGATGCTGTTATTACATGATCTTTGTAACAGAGCACATCTTTTATGGCAATAATTACACCATGCAGTTTTTTTAGGGGCTCGCCACTTTTTCTTTTTTCATCTAATTGCGCTGCTTTGGATAATGCTTCTGCCGTATAGACCGCTGTAAATGCATTGAGCCTTTTATTTTCTTCGATCAGTTGCAGGTAATGCGTTACAACAGTGACACAACTGGTGCGGCCTTGTATAAGTGCTGTGTGATATTTTGCAATACTGCTGAACGAAAACATATTCCGGGGGTTAATTATTACGGTACAGGTGTAACCAGGGCACACTCATTATTATTATACAATCGGCTGAAGCGTTCCCGTTTTTGAGGGGCCACTTCAGCCGAAGTAAAATATAAATATTTAGAGATACAATTAAGAACCTGCCTGTTTTTGTTCCAATTGCTGCTTTAATTGCCTTATTTCCTCATCTTTATCTTTTTCTTTCATGCCTTCTTCAATCTCACTCTTCACATTATTTTTAGCGTCATTGAATTCACGCATGCCTTTGCCGATACCCCTCATTAATTCGGGTATTTTTTTACCGCCAAACATTAATAATACTACAACAATGATAAGAATCCATTCACTGCCTCCCGGCATCGATAATAAAAAAATGGAGTTCAAAATTGATATGGTCATAACAAAGATTTAGACAGCAAAGATAAATCAATTAATGACTAAGTCCTGCTATTTAGCATAACAATATTAACTGGTAATTAACCAGCAGGGATAATGAAAAAAATCAACGGAGATAGGTTTTGCCACATTTGGCTTTACCGTTGGCTGCCTGCTCGGGCGTTATGCCACGCATACAGGACACAAAACAAGCAATAAATGCAATGAAGACTAATGACAGAACAAACTTTCTCATGGTACGAGGTTTAAAAATTAAAAATGATAAGCAATTAATCCAGTGGTAAAGGTCCTGTCATCGGATATAATGGACAGTAAAATTACTATTATTTTTGAAATCTCATAATTTTTATACAAAAAAAATGCCAGAGGTTGAATCTCCGGCATTTTTTATAATATAAGTCGTTGAAAATCTTAATTTTTCGCAACAGCCATTCTCTTTTCCCTGATACGGGCGCTTTTTCCGCTCCTGTCGCGTAAATAGTAAAGCTTAGCCCTGCTAACCTTACCCACTTTATTCAATACAATACTATCAATATTTGGGGAAAATACAGGAAACAAACGTTCAACACCTACGCCATCACTCATTTTACGTACTGTAAATGAGGAGGTTGCGCCAGTGCCCTGGCGTTTGATCACATCGCCTTTGAAGCTCTGGATACGTTCTTTAGTACCCTCAAGGATTTTATAATTTACGGTGACATTGTCACCTGCTTTGAATTTCGGAAGCGTTGCCTTATTTGTCAACTGCTCATGAACAAAATTAACTGCGTTCATATTATCTGTTTTTTACGGACGACAAAGGTAGGGGAAAGTTTTTAGTTTTTGGTTTGTAATTTTTAGTTTTTTTGACTCAAACCCTATTATTTTATCAAACCAGTATCTATGGCCCTGGATATAGGATTACTCAAAAATCCGGCAGGCATATACTAGCGGACATTTAATATATCTTCAATTGGAAGGCTCACATGAACTTATGGACAATCTTTACCTCGCCACATTCACCGATCGTTTCTCCCTGATAACAGTAACTTTTATCTGACCGGGGAAGGTCATTTCGGTTTGTATCTTTTGCGCTATTTCAAAGCTAAGTTTATCGCTGTCACTATCAGTTACTTTATCTGCTTCCACGATCACCCTTAATTCACGCCCGGCCTGTATTGCATAAGCTTTTTCCACGCCTGTATAAGCCATTGCCAGGTTTTCAAGGTCTTTGATACGCTGAATATATTGCTGCATGATCTCGCGCCTTGCACCCGGCCTTGCACCACTTATGGCATCGCAGGCCTGAACAATGGGGGAGATAACAAATTGCATTTCCATTTCATCGTGATGGGCACCAATAGCATTTACCACGGCAGGATTTTCTCCATATTTTTCTGCAAGTTTCGCACCCAATAAAGCATGGCTCAATTCTGTTTCCTCATCGGGTACTTTACCGATATCATGCAGCAGTCCGGCACGTTTGGCCAATTTAGGATTCATGCCTAATTCGGCAGCCATGATAGCGCAAAGGTTGGCAGTTTCCCTGCTGTGCATCAATAGATTTTGACCATAGGAAGAACGGAAACGCATACGGCCAACCATTCTTATTAATTCTTTATGTAAGCCATGCACACCCAGCTCCATTGCGGTGCGTTCGCCAATTTCCATCACCTGGTCGTCTAATTGCCTTTTTGTTTTTTCCACTACTTCTTCAATACGTGCAGGATGGATACGGCCATCAGCGACTAAGCGTTG
>JAYWAN010000124.1:0-12797 GCA_043782405.1 Chitinophagaceae bacterium | reverse complement strand
GGCTGACCATGCAGGTCAGCCATTTTTATTTTGGATGGCAATAATTATTTTTTTGTAAAAGTAAATTTTCCTCCGCCCTGTGACAGGATGAATTCATTCTTACCGGGCGTAAATTCAAAAACGGCACCTGCTTCTGCAAATTCAAATTTATTTGTATCGGTTTGAGTTAAATTTATTTTTCCCTGCCCGGTAATATCGGCAATTAAGATCTTTCCATCCCGGGTAACAGTTATTTTAAAAGGGACACCGGTTGAAGCATATTCCCCTAAAAATTTATCCAGGTCTTCAGGTTTTACCCCTGCACTGTTGAATACGGGGCCATTGGATTTCCCCCAGCTGTTATTGCTTTCATCGGCATCCATAAAAATACCATTGTCTAATTTCAAGTACTGTATTTTCTTTTTGGTACTGATATTGACAACCGCAATTTTTTGATCTTTCTCCCATATACCGGCTGTTTGGTGAATTTTGTCTTTACTGCCATCAGTATATTCGATCATTAAATTTGTTGGTATGGCAAAACCTCCGATGTTTTGTATGCTTATGGTATAACCGGTTGAAGAAGGGGTTAAACTTTTCAATGCGATATCAGGATAGTTATTAGAGAAATACCAGTTTTGCCAGTACCAATTCAGGTTCTTACCCGATAAATTATTGAAGGAATAAAACATGTCCCACGGAATAGGATGTTTACCATGCCAGCGGTCCATAAAGCCATGCAAACATTTTCTGAAGAGGTCATCGCCCAGCATATCTTTTATTCCTAAATAAGCCAATGCAGGTTTGCCGTATTCATTATCACCAAGCCCGGCGCCAGACATGGTATTGCCGGGAGTGATAATGGGCAACTGGTGTTCATCATTAGCATCCATTACCCAGTTTGCCACCCTGAATTGTTTGAATAGATTATCCGCTGCTTCTTCTCCAACATCTGCTTTACCGATAAGATTTTCAAAAGCGGTGGTCCATCCTTCATCCATGAAACCATAACGGTGTTCATTGATGCCCATATAGAACGGAAACCAGGTATGTGCAATTTCATGTTCTGCAACAAAGCGCTGAAAATTGGGATCCTGCTGGTGACTGTCATTCGCCATCATCGGGTATTCCATATCTGCAAATCCCTGCACCACTGTGCTCACAGGAAAAGGGTAGGGAACACCGGGCCAGTTATTACTCAGCCAATCCAATGCATGATGACTGTACTCAACAGATTTTTTAAAATTAACAGACTTATTAAGGTAGGCTGCCTGTACACTTGACCGCCTGTTTGTTTTATTATCGACCACTACGCTTGCCGCATCCCATACATAATGATCGCTGATGCAGGCCGCCATGTCCGAAATATTTTCAGCTTTCCATTTCCAGGTATTGGTTTCATTTTGCGTGGTTATATTTTTGGCATCAATATCTGCCTGTGTTACTACATTAATGGTTTTGTCTGAAGTTTTGGATGCTTCAAATTTTGAAACGAATGCAGGTTGTAATACATCGTTCTCATTTTGTAATTCACCGGTTGCCCATACCAGGAAATTTTTTGGTACAGTAACACTTAATTCATAATTATTAAAATCATTATAAAATTCCTGAGAATCTGTAAATATCATCCTGTCCCATCCATGTATATCATCATACACGGAAAAACGGGGATAAAAATAAGCCAGGAAAAAAGTGGTGGAATCCAGCATGCCTTCGCGGCCACTTTGTTCCGACACATCATAGTGCCATTCGAATGTAACGGTAACAGAAGTTTTTGGATACAGGGGTTTGGATAAACTGACCCTTAATGAAGTATTCCCAGCGGCATCCCTTAATTTCTTCTCTGTTCCGTTCTCGGTATACTTATCAATGATGATTCCCTTGGTTAAATAAGCGGCGGGAACAGCATTTTGCCTTGCTGCACCAGGAGTATGGATATTCAGGATGAGTTTGATGAGGGGATTTCTAACGGTATCCGGGCTGTTATTGGTATACACGATAGTTTCCGTACCTGTAATTGTCCTGTTAGGCGGCGATAACTTTACGGCAATGGAATAATTTGCTGTGTTTTGCCAATAATTTTTTCCGGGATTACCATCCATACTGCGGGTGGCTTTCTTATAGGCATTCTGAACATTACGGGGCATGTATAATTCCTGTGCATGTACAGCAATGGTAAGATTGCACAGCAATGCTATAAATGTTGCTTTTTTCATGGTCATACTTCTATTGTTTAGTTGGCAATAATACGTTGTAAACAATACATTGTTACAGTACAATATGTTTATCGGTAGATAGCTTGGGTAAGCGGTTGTGAAAGGAGTTAAGGGCTGATAAAGCAGCATACGAATGCTAAACCTTATCAACCCCAGGCCTTCATCTTACAGATAACTTTCCATCGGCTCGCAGGTACAAATTAAATTCCTGTCGCCAAATGTGTTATTGATACGGGCAATGGAGGGCCAGAACTTATTTTTCATCGTATAGGCTAGAGGGAATCCCGCTTCCATTCTTGAATAAGGATGGTTCCATTCATCTGCACAGATCACGGCCTGTGTATGTGGCGCATTCTTTAATGCATTATCAACTTTATCCCAACGGCCTTCTTCAATGGCTTTTATTTCGTGGTAGATGCTGATGAGTGCTTCACAGAACCTGTCGAGTTCACCTTTGTCTTCGCTTTCTGTAGGTTCTATCATTATAGTGCCCGGTACAGGAAAGCTTAATGTTGGCGCATGAAAGCCATAATCCATCAAACGCTTCGCCACATCTTCGGCTTCGATGCCAACAGTTGTTTTAAAGGGGCGCAGTTCAACAATGAATTCGTGCGCACAAAAACCATTTGTGCCGGTGTATAATATCTTGTAATATTTTTCCAGCCTCGCCTTCATATAATTGGCATTAAGGATGGCATATTCGGTAGCGCTTTTTACTCCTTCCTGTCCAAGCATTTTTATATAGGCATAACTGATGAGTAAGATACTTGCGCTTCCATAAGGCGCTGCGCTTACCGCAGTTATTGCAGTGGCAGGCAGTTTTAATGTGTCGCCAAGATGGTGCCCTGGCAAATAAGGCTTCAATTTATTATTCACACAGATGGGGCCAATACCGGGGCCGCCGCCACCATGCGGAATAGAAAATGTTTTGTGCAGGTTCAAATGGCACACATCGGCACCGATCATACCCGGGCTTGTTAAACCTACCTGGGCATTCATATTGGCGCCATCCATGTAAACTAATCCGCCATTATCATGAATTATTTTGCAGATCTTTTTTATACTTTCTTCAAACACGCCATGCGTACTTGGGTAAGTAACCATTAAGCCGGCGAGGTTGTCTTTATTTTCTGCGGCTTTTAATTTAAGATCGGATACATCAATATGCCCGTCTTCATCGCTCTTTACCACCACTACTTTCATGCCCGCCATGATAGCGCTTGCAGGATTGGTGCCATGTGCCGAAATAGGGATTAAAACAATATTGCGATGGCTTTCTTTTCTATCTGCATGAAAAGCCCTGATGGTTAACAGTCCTGTATACTCGCCCTGTGCCCCGCTGTTAGGTTGTAACGAACACGCTGTGAAACCGGTGATGGTACATAAATATTCTTCCAGCTTTTTGATGATATACTGATACCCCTTTGTTTGTGATGCGGGGGCAAAGGGATGAATGCCACTAAACTCGGGCCAGCTAACAGGTATTAATTCCGATGCGGCATTCAGCTTCATGGTGCAACTGCCCAATGCGATCATCGACGTATTTAAACTAAGGTCTTTATTCTCCAGCGATTTTATATAACGCATCATCTGGCTTTCGCTGTGATGAATGTTGAATACCGGGTGGGTAAGGTAGGCAGACGTTCTTTGTAAAGTAGCAGGATATGCAATGCTGAATGATGAATGGTCAATTTTTTGTACTTGCTGGTTTATGAAAGCAGTTGAAAATACATTCACCAGTTTGTAAACATCATCCAGCATCGTTGTTTCATCAATGGAGATGATAACGGTACCATCATTATTGTAATGAAAATTGATGCCGTTGCTTTCTGCCACTTCTTTCAGCAATTTGGCATCGCTTACTTTTACCTGCAGCGTATCAAAATAATATTGATTGAGTTGTTCAATACCTAACTCTTTTAATTCCTTTGCCGTTTTTTGCGCCAGCAAATGAATCCTTGAAGCAATATTTTTTAATCCAGCCGGCCCGTGATATACAGCATACATCGCCGCCATATTGGCTAACAATGCCTGTGCAGTACAAATATTTGAAGTTGCTTTTTCCCTTTTAATATGTTGCTCCCTTGTTTGCAAAGCCATGCGTAAGGCACGGTTGTTCTGCGCATCAATGCTGATACCGATGATACGGCCGGGAATGCCACGCTTAAATTCATCTTTGGTTGCAAAGAAAGCGGCATGCGGGCCACCATAGCCAAGCGGCACACCAAACCTTTGTGCACAACCCACTGCAACATCGGCGCCTAATTCACCAGGCGATGCCAATAAGGTAAGTGCCAACAGGTCGGTTGCCATTACCACATAAGCATTCACAGCATGTGCGGTTTTAATGAACTCACGGTGATCTTCAACCGAACCATTGCTGTTTGGATATTGCACGATGGCGCCAAAATAACTTTCCTCCAATTGAGCGGTCTTGTAATCGCCATGCACCAACTCAATACCAATTGGTGCAGCCCTTGTTTGTAACAATTCTTTTGTTTGGGCAAAAACATTGTTGTCCACAAAAAATTTAGGTGAGCCGATAACATCCGATTTATTCTTGTGATGAAACAGCATCGCCATCGCTTCAGCTGCGGCGGTTGCTTCATCCAGTAAACTTGCATTGGCTAACGGCAAACCTGTTAAATCGCAAATCATTGTCTGAAAATTGAGCAGGCTCTCCAAACGCCCCTGCGATATCTCTGCCTGGTAGGGCGTGTATTGCGTGTACCATCCCGGGTTTTCGAAAACATTACGCAGTATCACACTTGGCGTAATAGTATTGTAATATCCCTGGCCGATATAGCTTTTAAAAACCTTATTCTTTGCAGCAACCTTCTTCAACTCATTCAGGTATTCAAATTCACTTTGCGCTGCAGGTAATTTCAATGGCTTTTTTAAACGGATAGATGCCGGAACTGTTTTACTGATCAGTTCATCCAAAGAACCTACGCCAATGGTTTGCAGCATGGCATTGGTATCCTGTTCGTTTGGGCCAATATGGCGCCCTGTAAATTCCCGTTGCTGTTGTTCAAAAAGATTCATATGATTGTTTGAAATTTTTATTTTGGTTATCAACATTAAGTCTTTATTCGGCTTCACAGGCAACGGCTGTTTGTTAATTTTTTATCTTTTAATAAAAGAGGAAAAATTAATCACTCTTGTACAGCAGCTCCCTTTTCATCTTTTTTGATGCCACAACCGCCGCAAAATTACGATAACACAACAAGATTTGGTGCTAATAAGTTTGCTACTTTTGCGCTGTGGAAAAATGAAGGATAAACCTCATCAATTCCAATACCTGCTAACTTTATGGAAGAGGATATTTTACAGAACTGGGAAAAGAAGTCGGCCGAACACCAGAAAAGATACAAACAGTTCCTGCACCGTGCCGATAAGAACAAAGTGCTGAAAGCTTTGCCCATCCTGCATGAAGAAGCATTTGAAAAGATCGATTGCCTGAAATGTGCCAACTGTTGTAAAAACTATTCGCCCCGTTTTAAAACCCCCGATATTAAACGTATTGCCAAATACCTTAAGATGAAGGAAGGCGACCTTATCAACCAATACCTCTTTGTTGATAGTGAAGGCGATTATGTGTTGAAGAGTAAACCATGCCCTTTTTTAGGACCGGATAATTATTGTGGCATTTATGAAGTGCGTCCATCCGATTGTCACCGCTTTCCTTATACAGATGAGGATGTGCTGTTGAAGCGACAGCCGCTTACCTTAAAAAATTCCTCCTTTTGCCCTATCGTTTATTTTGTGCTGGAGAAATTGATGGTTACTACTTAGTGGTAAGGTCGACCACCTTTTAAAGGTGGTCGACCTTGATTTGTATTACCTAGTAGTAAGTTCAATGTACGCTGCGGTCAATGGCCTTTCAATTCCAGCGCCTTTCCATTCGGGTGAACCCGGTATCTCTTTCGCTTTTACGATCTCTTCTTTTGTTTTGCCGGACTTTATTTCCCCTTCTGTAAATTTCAACACATTACCGAGGTAATCGCCAAATGATTTCAGGTCATCGGCTTTAATGGTAATCTCATAGCCATCTGCAGCATGCCCGCAAATGTATTGTGTGTCTTTATCAAAAGTAGCGATGGTTTTATCCAATAATGTTATCCAGTTATCAATTCGTGCACCTGCGGTTTTATCAATGAAGGGATGGCGGCGGTTAAAGACCAGGTCGCCCAAGTGTACAATGTTTGCGTGTTGAAAATGCACCAGCGAATCACCATTGGTATGGCCTGCACCAAAATAATAAGTCTTGATTTTTTCTTTACCCACTTTCTCCTGCCAGCCATCAGCACCAAATGTGATATCGGGGTATAACTGTTTGTCTTCTGTCTTCTGTGCTTTGGCGCTGTTTTCCTGGTTGGTCTT
This sequence comes from Chitinophagaceae bacterium, assembly GCA_043782405.1. Lineage (GTDB taxonomy): Bacteria > Bacteroidota > Bacteroidia > Chitinophagales > Chitinophagaceae > Ferruginibacter. Next base: position 6,219 of record JAYWAN010000124.1, on the reverse strand, counting down.
TGAATTTTCATGTGCCACAACATGCGCTACCAATCCTTTAAAAGAAATATTTCCTGCCGTGTGGTCGCCATGATGATGTGTATTGAGTAAAAAGCGGAATGGCTTTTCACTTTTCTTTTTCAGTTCATCAATTAGATGTTGCGATGTTTCCGGGAACTGCGCATCAACAACCACGATCCCTTTTTTAGAAAGGTAGAAAGCAATGGTGCCGCCTTTTTCGGTGAATACGCCAATATCATCCGTGAGCATTCTTATCTTCCATGCAGGATCAGCAAGAAATGCGGCCAAAGATTCTTTACTCAATAAAGCCAGGCCTGCTAAAGTAAGGCTGGTGTTGCGGAGGAAATTTCTGCGTTGCATATGGTAAATGTTAATTCGTTAATCCGTTAGCTGGTAGCTAAATGGCTTTAGAAAGTTACAAATTAATATTCCAATTTCCTCAATTTTGGAAATTTGAGCCAGGTAGCCGCAACCACCACCACCGACATGGCCCCGCCAAAAATTATTGCCGGTAATGTGCCAAACCAGCGTGAAGTGATACCACTCTCAAACTGCCCCAGCTCATTGGAGGAATTGATGAAAATTAAATTAATGGAAGCCACCCTTCCCCTTAATTCATCCGGGGTATTCAATTGCATGATGGTACCTCTTACCACTACGCTTACCGCATCAAATAAACCGGCGCTAAGTAAAGCCATAAAACTGAGCCAGTAAACTGTCGACAAACCAAATACGATGATGAAGATGCCAAAGCCGGCAACTGCCAGCATCATTTTTAAGCCCTGCTTTTGTTTCATCGGGAATTTTAACAGGATGGCAATACTGATAAGACTGCCGATGTCCATGGCTGCATTTAAAAATCCGTAACCAATCGCATTGGTATGTAAAACCTTGTCGGCTATCTCGGGTATAAAAGCAACAGCGCCGCCAAACAACACTGCAAAAAGGTCAAGCGATATCACCCCCAGCAAATTTTTATTATTGTATACATACGAGAAACCGTGCTTAATAGCTTGCACCATTGGTTCCTTATTGGCCAGTGGTACCGGCGGTTTTGGTTTTAACTGTAATGCGAATACTACAGCAGTTAGTATAAGCGCTGCCGTTACAAAATAGGCATTTGAAATGCCGGCAGTTGCGATTAATAAGCCACCGGTAGCGTGCCCAACTATGGAAGACACAAGCCAGGTAGAAGAGTTCAGTGAAATGGCTTTGGGTAATATTTCCCTGGGCACAATAGCAGCGATCATGCTGTTGGCAGCAGGCCCGGCAAAGGAGCGGGTGATGCCGGTGCAAAAAACAACAGCCAGTATTACAGTGATCTTTGTGCTGTTGGCCAATTGAAAATGTGCAGCGCTGATCAATGCCAGCATCACACCGCAAAGCAGGTAAAAAACATAAGACCAGACAAGGATATTTTTTTTATTGTGCCGGTCAATATAATGCCCTGCATAAAGTGCGGCGATTACAGCAGGAATGAATTCTGCCAACCCGGCAAAACCTACCATATAAGTATTGGCTAAATGAAATACCTGGTAAATAACAATGGTGGTGATCATGCGGATACCCAATACAAAAAAAAGCCGGGCGCAAATGAAATTCCAGAATTCTTTAGGCAATTTACTGTTGTCCATTTTATTTTTTTAGGGCAGCGTAAGGTAATGCTGACCGTCTTCGTATTCTTTATCCAGCGCATCTGTGATGATCTTCATGTGTTCTTCATTGCCTAAAAAATCGGCATTGCTGGCATCAATGAATAATGTTTTGATATTATGCTGCTTGATGTATTGCGTGTAAGTTTCCTGTAAAGTGAAAAGATAATCATTTGGGATCGACTGCTCATATTCGCGGTTACGTTTCCTGATATTTTCCTGGAGCTTGTGAACCGGTGTATGCAGGTAGATGAGGATATCCGGTTGTACGATCTGCGGGTTGATGATTTCAAACAGCTTTTGGTAAAGGCGGAACTCTTCGTCGGGCAGGTTCACTTTGGCAAATAAAAGGCACTTGGTAAAAAGATAATCAGATACAGTGATGTTTTGAAACATGTCTTTTGTCTGCAGCAGGTCCTTCAGTTGTTTATACCGTTCGGCCATAAAAAAAAGTTCCAGCGGAAAAGCATACTGGCCCGGGTTTTCATAAAATTTTGGCAGGAAGGGGTTGTCCGCAAATTCTTCCAGTATTAACCGGGCATTGAAGTGTTTGCTCAGCAAATGCGCCAGCGTTGTTTTACCGGCGCCGATATTTCCTTCTATGGTAACAAAATTGTACTTCATGCTGATGTGTAAATATGCAGGGCTGCAAAATAAATTGAATTGACCGCTTAATAATCAATTTTTTTTCACAGCGAGTTTGTCGGGGCAAACTCTTAATAACTGGTGGATAGTTTTACCCAATACCGGATGAATAAAGTTGGCAGAAAGTTCATTTAATGGTATTAATACAAAGCGGCGGTTTTGCAGTTGTGGGTGCGGTACGATAAGCCCGGGTTGGTTTATAATTTTTTTATTGAAGAACAGGATATCAATATCAATGATACGGGGTGCATTTTTTTTGGTACGAACACGGCCCATCTTTTTTTCTATAGACAGAATGGTTTGCATCGTGTGTTCGGCAGTTAATGCCGTTTCCACAACGATGACCTGGTTTAAAAAATCGGGCTGGCTGGTATTGCCCCATGCCGCAGTGATATAAAGGCCCGATTGCCGGGTACTATGGCCAATCCCTTTTTCAATAAGTGAAACGGCTTTTAATAATTGCTGTTTGCAGTTGCCGATGTTACTGCCCAATAAAAGATAAAGTTTATTCATCAGATATTAAAGAGCCGGCTATCCGGCCAAAATGATTTTGTTTTAAAAATTTTTATCTTTTTAAAATCCTGGTGAAGCGGGTTAGCCAGGTAATTATGTTCTTCCTCTATTACTGCCGAAGGTACTTTTAAAAACAAAGATCGTTTTTGTTTAAAAAATTCATCTCCAATGTACCTGGTATAATCGAAATCTTCTTTCCAATTATTTTTCAGGCTACTTAATTCTATTGTTACAGGCCTGTACTGGTCGGGTAGCCTTATATACATCAGGTCCAGGGCAATGGCATAATCTTTAAAATTTGTATTAGCCAGCATCTCCAATACTGCCAATGAAATATGCTCGGCAGTATATAATACCGGTATGCCAACTGAATTCCAACGGGCGCCCATAAGTTTAGCTCCTGTGCCACTAATGTTATCGCTGTAGGCAGTATTACTTATCCTGTAAACTATCATGCAAAAAGACCGTGTTGAATTCTGCCAAGTTGGGTTAAAACCTTTTCAATACCAGCATAAGTGGTGAGGGAATTAAAAGATAAGTTTCCTTCCAGCATGTAAGGGTTACGTTTTATCCAGTTGTAAAAATTTTCAACCTTACCGAAAGCGACCTTTGCCTCTTTTAAAACTTTTTCAATTTGTAATGCCCTTTCCGCATTGATTGGTGCAAAATGGCCATTGTTTTTTGCATACCGCTGCAAAGTGCGTTCGCTTACATGAAGAATAGAAGCCCATTCGGCCTGTGTGAACGGTGTTTTATCAGCGATCTTTTTAAATTCGCTGTAGGTGAAATCTTTTACCGGGGGTAATGATTTTACACTGCGGTATGCCGGGGAGGGCTCATTAACTTTACTGCCGCTATCCTTTTGGAGGTAGGTGGTTTGTTTTTTTAGGAAATTGTTTTTTTTCATCTTGCCGACATTTGACACCCAAATATACGACATTTGTCGGTAAGACCAAATTTTTTTAAACGCTTTTTTACCAATAGCTTTACGCTTCAAATTATTCTGATCGATGAAAAAATACAACCAGGTAGCTGCAATGCTGGCCATTACAAAAGCCAGCCTCAGAGCTATATCCAGGAGCCCATCGGCCATAGTCTTCAGTTTCATATTCCCCTTTATTTTCATTTTGATCTTTGGTTTTATCGGCGATAGCGGGGGGCGGGCCAATTTTAAGATAGTGTTGAATAAGGATTGCGATACCAATAATATTCTTTACCATCTTATCCAGGCAGATCCGGGTATTAAGATCGTCAGTTATGCCAGCGATGAGGCTTTGCAACTGGATCTGCAAAAAGGAAGGATCACGGGCATTATCTCGATCTCAAAAAGTACAGACAGTGCCACTCCTTATAAGATCAGTTTTAATACCACCAATTCCAGCGCCGATAAATGGCCGCAATTTGTCTCTATTATGCGGGAAAAGAAAAATATGGCAAGCGATATTGCGTATAAGGACCAGCGGAAGAATTATGCCAGCTTCGATTTCCAGCAGCAAAGAGATGAGGCGCAGATACGTCAATACAAGACCATCGATTTTATCCTCCCCGGCCAGTTGGGTTTTTCTTTATTAAGCTCTGGTGTTTTTGGTGTGGCTTTCATGTTTTTTAACCTTCGAAGCACATTGGTGTTAAAGCGCTTCTTTGCAACTCCCATCAGCCGCACTTATATTGTGTTGGGTGAGGGGCTAAGCCGGGTTATTTTTCAAATGCTCACTGCAATTGTCATCATATTGGCCGGGCGGTTTCTGTTCGGGTTTACATTGGTTAATGGTGTGCAAACATTCCTTGAGATGCTTTTTTTAAGTTTTATCGGGTTACTGGTTTTTATGGGCTTTGGTTTTATTGTGAGCGGACTGGCAAAGAATGAAAGTACTATTCCGCCATTTGCCAACCTCATCACCATGCCACAGTTTTTATTGGGCGGCACGTTTTTTTCTATTGAAGCATTTCCAAAATGGCTGCAACCCATTTCAAAGATGTTACCACTTACACACCTGAATACCGCTATGCGCAGCGTGGCTTTTGAAGGGCAGAATTTATGGGATGTAAGGAATGAGATTGGCATCCTGCTGCTTTGGGGGGTGGTTGTTTATTTTGTAGCGATAAAAGTTTTTAAATGGGAATAAGTTTATGCGCCTGATCAAAGGATTTTTATTGGCACTGGCAGGTTTGTTTATCATGATCACCCTGCTTTCTTTATTGATACCATCAAAAGTGACGGTATCAAGAGGAGTGGAGATGAATGCCGGGGCAAAAAAGATATTTACAGAGATCAGTGTATTAAAGAACTGGAAGCACTGGCATCCGGTGTTTAAAAATGATTCTGTGAACATTATTTATGGCCCTGATAGTACCGGCCTCAACAGTTATTGTGAGTGGGAAACAAAAGGTAAAAAAAATAAATTGGTTGTTACCGTTCAAACGGAGAACCAAATAACAATCGCATTGCAACGGGAAGGGGAAAACGAAGTTATCAATACATTATCTATCCTGCCTTTGGCGGAAAGCAATAATGTGCAGGTGGAGTGGAGGGCGCTCACCAGGCTGAAATGGTATCCCTGGGAAAAATTCTATGGTATTTTCATTGAAAAAGTTACCGGTCAGGGTTATGAAGATGCATTGAACAGCCTGAAAACTTTTGTAGAGGGCCATTAAGAAGGAAAACTTATTTTCCCCATTGATACGGCAGGCATGCCCAATGCAGTTCCTGCAAATACTGAATTATCTCCGCAAACACATTCATTGGCAAGTACAGCAAAAAGTACCGCTTCTTTGGCACCAGGGTCAATACCCAACTCTGCCGTGGTATGAAAAGAACATGCAGGTAATTGTTCTTTTAAATGCTGCATCAGTAAAGGATTATGCACGCCGCCGCCGCTACTGAAAATTTTAAGCCCGTCTTTATTTCCCAGGCATTCCCTAATGGCGGCAGCGATCATGTCTGCAGAGAATTTATTGAGTGTGGCCATTGTATCGGCTCCTGCTATTGTTGTTGTTCCGGTTTTTTGTTGTGCCTGGAAAAGATAATCAGGATTGAATAATTCCGGGCCGGTGGTCTTTGGATAAGGCTGGTGAAAGAAATTATTTTCTTTTAATGCAAGAAGTAACTCATCATTAACACGCCCCTGTTTTGCAAAAAGGGCATCTTCATCATAGTATTTTGCCGGGAATTGCTGCTGCATAAATGCATCCATCATTGTATTACCCGGGCCAACATCTGTACACAATAGCTCATTTACATTTGTATTGCCCGGCAGGTAAGTGAAATTGGCAATGCCGCCAATATTCAGCAATATCCTCTCTTCTCCTTTTTTACTGAACAATAAATGGTCTCCATAAACGGCCAGTGGTGCACCTTCGCCGCCCGCAGCAATATGTTTTTGGCGAAAATCACTGATGGTGATGATCC